>DAHZZC010000156.1 GCA_027435495.1 Planctomycetales bacterium | reverse complement strand
GCGTGGTGCTCAGCGACATCCAGATGCCTCGCATGGACGGGTTTGAGCTGGTCCAGGCGATCCGCACGGACCATCCCGAAATCCCTGTCATCCTGATGACGGCCTATGGCAGCGAGGACATGGCCCTGCGCGCCTTGAAGGCCAGCGCTGCGAGCTATATCCCAAAGGATTGCCTCGCCTCGGAGCTGGTCAACACGCTCCGCCAAGTCCTGACCGTCGTCGAAGGGGACCAGCGTCGGCGGCAACTGCTGGCATGCCAGGCGTCGCGCTCCGGCCGCTTCGAGATGAGCAATGACTCGTCCCTCTTCCCCGAGCTGATCAGTTTGATCCAGGAGGATCTGCGGACGTTCGCGATCGGGGATGCCACCGAGCGGATGCGGGTGGCGATCGCCTTGCAGGAAGCCCTGGCCAATGCCCTGTACCACGGCAACCTGGAGTGCAGCTCCGAACTGCGGCAGGAGGACGAGGGGGTCTTCTACCGACTGGCGGACAATCGGCTAGCTATCGAACCATACCGATCGCGGCGGATTCACCTGGAATCGAGGGTCAACCGTGGTGAGGCGCGGATCGAGATCCGTGACGAAGGACCGGGTTTCGATGTATCGAGCCTGGACAAGCCGTTCGATCCCGAGGATCTGCTGCGGATCGGCGGCCGGGGGATGCTCCTGATCCGTTCGTTCCTTGATGAAGTGGTCCACAATGAGACGGGCAACCAGATCACGCTGATCAAGCGGGCCAGGCACTATCACAGAATCGGCGAGTTCTCCTATTGACGTCACCACAGCCGCTCCAGCGGCTGCAAAAGCTGACGTGCACCCGAGTCCCGGCCCATCGGCCCTGGATCGACGTGGCAGGGCCGGCGGCCGGGCGGATAAGATGGCTCTATTCGACCACGAGGAGCCGTCGGGATGTTCGAGGAGCTCTACGATCGCCTGGGGATCGCCGCGCTGGATCGTGCCGTTCCCGCGTCTGCCGGGGTCGAGTTCCTCCGCCCGGTTAACCCGGCCACGGGCGAACCGATGCCGGTGGTCCAGGCGATATCGGCCGAGGAATACGAGGCGATGGCCGATCGGTCGGTCGCGGCGTTTCGCGAGTGGCGGATGGTCCCGCCGCCTCGGCGGGGCGAGGTCGTCCGCCGGATCGGCGAGGCGCTCCGCGCCAAAAAGGCCGACCTGGGCCTGCTCATCACACTCGAAACCGGGAAGATCCGGACCGAGGGCGAGGGCGAGGTTCAGGAGATGATCGACATGGCCGACTTCGCCGTGGGGCTCTCGCGCCAGCTCCACGGCCTGACGATCGCCAGCGAGCGGCCTCGCCACCGGATGATGGAGCAGTGGCACCCGCTCGGACCGGTCGGGATCATCACCGCCTTCAACTTCCCGGCCGCGGTCTGGGCCTGGAACGCCATGATCGCGGCGGTCTGCGGCGACACGATGATCTGGAAGCCCTCGCCACGCACTCCGCTCACCGCCCTCGCCGTGCAGAAGATCGTTGACGAGGTTGTTCGGAGCGTGGACCTCCCGTGCGAGGGCGTCTTCCAGCTCGCGCCGGCCGGCGAGGCGATCGGCCGTCGGATGCTCGAAGACCGGCGGCTCCCCCTGATCTCGGCTACGGGAAGTTGCCGGCTCGGCCGGGTCGTCGGCGAGGTCGTCGGGCGTCGACTCGGCCGGTCGCTCCTCGAACTCGGCGGGAACAACGCGATCGTGATCGCGCCTTCGGCCGACCTTGAACTGGCGATCCGCGCCACGGTCTTCGCGGCGGTCGGGACCGCCGGCCAGCGCTGCACCTCCGCGCGCCGGTTGATCGTGCACGAGTCGATCCACGACCAGGTTCTCGACCGCCTGACCGCGGCCTATCGACGCGTCCGGATCGGCGACCCGTGGGAAGACGGCGTTTTGATGGGCCCGCTCATCGGGGAAAGCTCGATCGCCGCGATGCGGGCGGCCCTCGACGCCGCGATCGCGCAGGGCGGAGAGATCGTCTTCGGCGGCAACCGCCTCGATCGCCCCGGCTTCTTCGTCGAGCCGGCGCTGGTGAAGGCCGATCCGTCGATGCCGATCGTCGGCGAGGAAACCTTCGCCCCGATCCTCCACGTGATGAAGTACCAGACGATCGACGAGGCGATCGCGATCCAGAACGCCGTCGAGCAGGGACTGACCTCGGCCATCTTCACCAGTGACCTCCGCGAGGCCGAGCAGTTCCTCTCGCCCGAGGGCTCCGACTGCGGAATCGCGAACGTCAACATCGGAACCTCGGGTGCCGAAATCGGCGGGGCGTTCGGCGGCGAGAAATCCACCGGCGGCGGCCGAGAGGCCGGCTCCGACTCGTGGAAGCTCTACATGCGCCGGCAGACCTGCACAATCAACCACGGCCGAGACCTGCCACTGGCCCAGGGCGTCCAGTTCGATCTGGA
>DAHZZC010000155.1 GCA_027435495.1 Planctomycetales bacterium | reverse complement strand
TCGGGCCGGTCGGTGCGGCGCACGCGGGGGTCGACGGTCGGATTGTCCTTTCCGCGAGACGCCGGATGCTCGTCACCGATGGACCGTTCGGATGCTCGGGCTCGGAGGACGATCGGCTGGAGCTGCGAACCCGGTCCGATTCGTCGAGCGATGGAGCAATCCGCCGGATTCGAGAAATCCGGCTCTCGCAGGGCGAGACGGCCGTCACCGCCCTCCGTCGCGGGGATGTGACGATGATCGACCACGTTCCGCCGGACCAGGTCGCCGCGATGACCGGGGCGCCCGAGATCCAGATCGGTCAATATCAGAGGCCGGTGGTTCACGTGCTCGCGGTCGATGGACGAACTCCCGCCCTGCGGAACCGGGCGCTGCGTCGCGGGCTTTCTTACGCGATCAACCGGAAGGGGCTGCTGGAAGAGACTGTTTTGAAGCACCCGACCAACGAGGTCGATGCGCCGGCGGACGGACCCTTCGCGAAGGGGAGCTTTGCCGACGCGGCGGGCGTGAAGCCGCTCGCGTTCGACATTCTGCTGGCGAAGATGCTCGTGGCCGCGGCGAAGAAGGAGCTCGGGGGCCGTCCGATCCGCCTGACGCTCGACTATCCGGCCATCCCCGAGTGCCGCGCCGTGGTGCCGAAGCTGGCGGAGGCGTTTCAGATTGCGGGGGTCGAGATTGAGCTGGCCGAATGGCCGGAATCGCGGCTGGAGGGCGAACTGCGGGCTGGTCGGCGGTTTGACCTCGCGTATCGCGTGCTACGGTGCGACGACCCGATCGGGCAGGCTGGTCCCCTGCTCTGCCCGGCGTATGACGCCCCGCCCGAGTCCGACCCCCTTGCCTCGGCGGCAAGTCCCCGCATCCTTCAATTGCTCCTTCAACTGGAGCGGGCCGGCGAGTGGCCGACGGCTCGCGGGCTCGCCTCTCAGATCGACCGCGAGTCGCGGAACGAGCTGCCGGTGATCCCGCTCTGGCAGATTGCCGACCACTACGCCTGGCGGTCGCGGCTCCGGGGGCCGGGGGCGACCGCCTCAAGGCTCTACGAGGGGATCGAAAGTTGGCAGGTCGCCCCGTGGGTTGCGCACGACCCCTGGGATCCCGGCCAGAAGCCGGAGAAGTCCAAATGAACCGGAGCCATGCCCTGGCCGCGATCGCCTGGATCGCCTTCACGGTCCCGTTATTCGCTGAAGAATCACCGAGGCCCGCGAGCGCGAAGAACCTGCCCGCGCGCCCCGCGCCGGAATCCGTCGCGAGCGAGTCGACGACGGCCGCCGAGCCGATCGAGCGTCAGCCGTATCGGATTATCTTTCACCTTGCCTGCCATCCCTCGTCGCGGATCGATTCGGCCCGTCGCACGGAATTACTCCGCGAGTGGCAGGTGATGGCCCGCCGGTTCGTTGGCCGTCCGTGGTCGGTGACGATCGCCCCGCCATCGGGTCGGGTGCTGGATCTCGACCTGGAGGGACTCGAAAAAGCGACCCCGGCGCAGGCGTCGGCGTTTGAGAAGGCCGTTGACGCCGGATCGTATGACAAGGTCTGGGTCGTGCATGCCGACCGACCGAGGGGCGAGTCGGGCCTGGTTTTTTCCGGTCGCGAGTATGACACCGCGACCCGTCGCCTCGGTCCCTTTCAGCGACGGTCGGTCGAGGTCCTGGCCGACGCGCCGCGCGCCTTGCTATCGTTCACGCTCGACCTGTTCAGCCCGACCGCGCTGATTGAAGGGAAGGACGCCGGTAAGGTGTTGCTCAAGGTCCGGGGCTCGGCGATCGAGCCGGCGAGTCCGATTGGGAGGGTTGTCAGCGAGGGGACGATTTTTCAGCCGCTCCGACTGATCTCGACCAAAACCGGAACGATTGTGGTAAAAATTATTCCGTGGTCGTACCTCCGGGTCGAATCGGTGGACGGAGCCCTTTGCCGGTGTGCGAGCATTTCGGGACTGAACGATCCGCTAAGCCAGTCGTACATTCAGCCGAATACGCTGGCGGCTGTTGGGATCAAGCCGGGGAACGTTCCGCTCCGGCTCCGGTTTGTGACGTTCAAGGAGAAGCTCCCGGGCGCTGGGTTGACACTGATCGGCCGGATGGTCCCCGGCACGGCCACCCGGGAACTGGGAATGACCGACCGCTCCGGCCGGATTGTCCTGCCCGCCGGGTTTGCCGACGGACTGGTCGTCGTCCGATTGCTGGCCGGGAATCTGGAGCCGGTCCGCGAGTTTCCCGTCATGCCCGGCGAGAGCGCCGAGGAACGAACGATTCCGTTCGACCCGCATCATCAGTGTGTGGCCGTCGAGGCCGAGGTGGACTCGATCCGCGACGAGGTCGTCGACCTGATCGCCCTTCGGGCCCGGCTCGAGGCCCGGATGAAGGCCCGACTCGAAGGCGAGGACTGGGACGGGCTTGAGGAGACGATCCGCGAATTCGACCGTTTGACACCGAGGGATCAGTACGCCAAACGGCTGGCCGAGTTGAAGGAGAAAGCCGCGCGCGATCAGGCCGAGACCCGAGCGCCGATTCTCACCCGGACCGCTCAGATGCAATTCAACGAGGTCCAGGCGATGATCGATCGCTACCTCGACGACGAGACCGCCCGGGCGTATCGGAAGGCGCTCCAGGACGGCCGCGCCGAGAAGGACGCGAAGGCGAAGGCCCAAATCGCCGCCGCCGCCGCTCGCGCTGAGGCGCTGCGCAAAGCGGCGCTGCGCGAGGCCACCGAGAAGGCCGCCGCCGACAGGAAGGCGGCCGAGAAGGCCCAGGGGAATCCCACGACACCCGCGCCCCCCGCCACACCCGCACCGCCAAGGTCGCCCGCGCCGACCGCACCCGCGCCCGCTCCGCCAAAGTCTGACGAGCCTGTCATTCCCTTTTGATGCACACGCTGGATGAGGGTCTTTGAGCGGTCGTCATGCGAGTCGGGCGTTCATGGCCTGTCGAGCCGGGAGCGTTGGATACTCCTCCGATCGTTCGCGAGAGGGCCGGGCAGACGCGTGTGTCATAATGGAGGGTTGTCGAGATTTCGCGGGATGACAAAAGCCGGAATGGGTCCCCTGTGATGAAGAAAGATGAGCGTGTGATGGTTGTTCCGGGGGCCGAGCTCGACCGGCTCGGGCGGTTCCAGGGGTTCTCCCCGGAGGCGGACCGCTATCTCTCGGCGCTGCTTGTTCCCGACCTTCTGGAATACCGGCCGAGGTCGGAGGTCGAGGACGATCCGAGCTTCAAGCAGATCATCCCGTATGTCGTGTTTCGGTCGGGCGATCGGGTGTTTTGCTACACGAGAGGCAAGTCGCAGGGGGAAGCTCGGCTCCATCGATTGCGGTCGCTGGGCGTCGGCGGGCATGTCTCCGAGGACGACGCGCAGAGCGGCCGGACCCTCGACGCCTACGAATCGGCGCTCCGTCGCGAGCTGGAAGAAGAGGTGGCTATTCGGAGCGCGGGTCAGATCCGCCGGGTCGGGCTGATCAACGACGACTCGACACCGGTCGGGCGTGTGCATCTGGGCATCGTCCACCTCTTCGAGCTCGATCGGCCCGAGATGGACCCGCGAGAGGATGGACTTGCCGATGCGGGGTTCCTGCCGGTCGAGACGATCCGGACCCTCCGCGACGAGTTCGAAACCTGGTCGCAGATCGCGATCGACTCACTCCTGGGGACTGGATAACGCCTGCTCCGAGGGAAAAGCCAGCGTCGATCGGACCGCGATCGGCGGGCCCGGCTGGCGCTGGTCGAGCCAGTCGATCAGCGGCGGGAAAATCTCCGTGGCCGCGTGCCGGCTCCAGACGAGGTCGCAGTGGCCGTAATCGGCCACCTGTCCATAATGCGTTCCGAAGATCATCAGGGTCTTGTCGGGACTGCGGATCGAATAGAAGGTGATCTCGGTCGAGGGGACGTCGGAGATGATGTCGCCCTCACCCGCGATCATCAGAAGGGGAACCTTCACACGATCGAGCATCGCCGAGTAGTCGAGCTGGCCATCGGATGAGTACATATGGCCACACTTCAGATAGCGGTCGAGCTGGCGAAAGGCGCCCGGGCCGGGATCTTCGAGAGTGTAACCGTAGAAGCGGGAGACCGTTCGCTGGTCGACGTTGTCCTCGTCGTAGTAAAAGGAATCGATGATGTTCATTCCGGGCATTCGGAAAAAGGAGAGGGGGCGGCCGAGCCGGCCGGGGCTGGCGAAGTGGTTGAGGGTCCGGATCGCCCGGTTGGCCATGAGCATGTCGTACTTCGGGGCGTCGGCCAGGGTAATGGTGCTCCCCATCGCCACGAAATTTGCGATACGGGTGTGACTGGTGGCGTCGAGTTCGAAGTAGGGAAACATGAGCATTCCGCCCATGCTGTGACCGACCCAGTTGACCTGGTCGCGACCCGTCTCGCGCTGGACGTAGTCGAGGATGGCGGGGACGTCGTAGCGCATCAGGTCGTCGACGTTCCACTTTCCCTCGCCAAGCTCACGGAACGGCGTATTCCGCCGCCTTCGATTGCGTTGATCGAGGCGGCCGATCCGGCCGTTCTCGCCCGAGCCTCGGATATCGAAGACGAAGACCTCGTAGCCCCGGGCGGTGAGCTGGGCGGGAAGATGGTTGTCGGTGATCGTCCAGAAGGTGGCATTGAGGCCGAGGCCATGACAAAGGACGACGGGGAGCTTGCCCGGGTCGGGATGTTCGGGGACGTAATGCCGGACGCCGAGCCGCCATCCGTCGGCCGTGTAGGCGTAGCCGTCGGTGCAGGGTCTGAGGTCCGGACTGGGCGCCTCGCGCCTCATCGCCGCGCAGCCCGAAGCGAGGGCGCACACCAGGAGCCAGGTGCACGGAATCGATCGGCCACCGAGCATGAGAGCTGGAATCCTTACTCGATCCTGTCCCGCTCCGCTGGCGTCCTTGCTTCGCGGAGATCAGGAATTCTATCGGGAGGCTGGTTTCAGGGGAACTCCAGCTCCACAATTCCGACCAACGACCGGCCCTGGACCTGATCTCCTCCGTCTGAGGGGGCGAAGGGCCAACTTCAGTGCGGCTTGCGCCGCTGGGCGGCGATGGGTGGTGCGTTCAAGGGGTCATCGGGCCAGGGATGTTTCGGATATCGACCGCGAAGGTCTTTCCGGACCTGGAAGTACGTGTTTTTCCAGAAGCTGGGAAGGTCGTCGGTGACCTGGACCGGGCGATGATTGGGGCCGAGGATGTGGAGCAGAACGGCCAGGCGCCCCCGGGCAACTCTCGGCGTCTCGGCCAGGCCGAACAACTCCTGGATTCGGGCGGCGAGGACCGGCGGACGCCCCGACTCGTACGTCAGGCGAACCCGACGACCGCTCGGAATCAAGAGCGACTCGGGGGCGCCTTCCCTCAGCTCGATCGAGAGTCGGCGATCGAGGCGCGATTCCAGGTGAGGGATCCAGTCGATCCGATCGACTTCCTCCATCGAGGTCTTCCCTCGGCAGGCCTCCTCGGCGACCTCGGCCAGGGTCACCTCGTCGAAAACCGGCCAGTCAAGTTCCGGGAGACCTCGGCGCACGAGGTCGAGCCTCGCCAGCCACTCGACCGCCGGCTCGTTCGCGAGCGCAGGATGGATTTCCTGCCGTCGGAGTTCGTCGGCAAGGAGCCGAGCGGCCTCGTCGCGATCGAGATCGGAGGTTGGCACTTCCCGGAGGATCAGGTCGAGATACCAGACGCGCGCCACTCCGATCGCCCGGCGGCGTTGCGGGTCGAAAACAGTCGCTCGTTCGCGGCGGATCGAGGCGGGATGCAGTTCCTCCAGCCAGTCCGGATCGATGGCGCTTGCCAGGAAGACCTGGACCTCGCGACGGCCGGCTCTGCGCTCATCTCGGGCGTCGAGGGCGAGGAGGTAATCGGCCTCTCGGACGACCGAGCTTGGTGCCAGCCGAACGCCCCGGCCGCCGACCATCAGGCCCGTCCTCTCGGCACCTCTGCGCTTCACCACCCGATCGGGATAGGCGAGCAGGAGCCAGCGACGAATGGCCGCGTCGTCGTGACTGGCGATATCAGGCGGTCGTGTGGAACGGCGACCGCGTGCCCCGCGCCCGAAGCGCCGGAGCAGGTCATCACGAAGCCGGGCGACCGCGTGCGCAGCGGTCGGATCGATCCCCCGCGAGCGGATCGAGGGGGAGAACCGGGATGCCTCGGCCTCGGCGAGTTGGTCGAGCCGGACCAGGACATCCGACGTCGAGGAGAATCCCGAGGCGACGTCGGGATGTCTCTCGGCCGGGTCACGAGCGAGGAAGTCTCTCTCCGAGAGCAGGGCAGCGACCGAGGCCCCCTCGTCAAGGCGGCCTGCGTCGCCCGCGGCGACCAGCAGCCGGCCGAGCCTCGGGTGGACGGGGAGGTCGAGGAGCTTCCGGCCGATCGCCGTGATCCGTGCGGGAACGCCCGTGATCGCCCCAATCGCCGAGAGGACCCGCTCGGCCGCTTCGAGACGCTCAGGATCCGGAGCCTCGAACCATTGGAACCGCGAGGGATCGCTTTGACCCCAGGAATGCAGAGTCAGCAGGGCCGAGGCGAGGTCGACGCGGCGGATATCCGGCTCCTCGAACGCCCGACGGCCTCGGTCCTCACGTTCCGGCCAAAGCCGGACGCAGCGTCCGGGTGCGGTCCGACCGGCCCGGCCCGCCCGCTGGTCGGCCGAGGCCCGGCTGATCCGCTCGAGCGTCCATCGGTCGACACCCCGCGCAGGATCGTATCGAACGGACCGTGCCAGGCCCGAGTCGATCACGGTGCGCACACCCTCGATCGTCAGTGAGGTCTCGGCCACGTTTGTGCTGAGGATGACCTTCCGGCGCTCCTCCGGCCGGAGCGCCCGATCCTGGTCGTCTGGGCTGAGCGAGCCGTGCAGCGGGCGGATCACCGCGCCGGCACGTTCTGCGATCGGTCCAAGCCGCGCGGCCGCGCGGCGGATCTCGGCCATTCCCGGCAAGAAAACGAGGAGATGCCCCTCCGAGCGTGGATCGTCGAGCCATCGGCCGACGATCGGAGCGATCGCCTCAGGACTCGCCGGACGATCGGCCGGGGCATACTCGATCTCGACCGGATACGCCCGGCCGCCTGCCGTCACGATCGGGGCACCGCCGAGGAACTCCGAGACCGGGCCGGCGTCGAGAGTCGCCGACATCACGACCAGCTTTAAATCCGGTCGGACCTCGTTGCGGACCTCGCGTAAAAGGGCCAGCGCCAGGTCGGAATCGAGGTTGCGTTCGTGGAACTCGTCGAGGACCACCGCGCCGATCCCCTCCAGAAATGGGTCGGAGAGGAGACGGCGGTTCAGAATCCCCTCGGTCACGAATTGCAGGCGGGTCGCCGACGAGATCCGGCGATCGTCGCGGACCTGGTATCCGACCCGATCGCCGAGCGTCCAGCCCCGCTCCTCAGCCACCCGAGCCGCCGACGCCCGCGCCGCGATCCGCCTCGGCTGGAGCACGACCACTCCCGGTTGCGCCTCGGAGAGAAGCCCCGATTCGACAATCGCCGCGGGCAGGCGGGTCGTCTTTCCCGAACCGGGGGGCGCCGAGAGCACCATCGCTCCACTCTGAAGGCCCGCCAGGCAATCGGAAAGGACATCGTCCAGCGGCAGGGGGATCATGGTCGGTTGTCTGGGTCGGAGGGCGGCCTGGTACTTGCCCTATTTTTGCCGATTCCGGACAGACTTTTCCAGAATCCCGATGGCGGATTCCAGGGTCCAGACGGAGGGCCTATCGAGGTCAAAAGGCGGCCCAACAAGTGGGCCGCCCCTTCGATCGTATCACTTTTTCTTGTGGGTCGTCCCGGTGTGGCTCTTGTGGGTGGTGTGGTGGATCGTTCCGGTTGAAGTGCTGTGTGGATAGAGGTTGCTCAGCGGGACGGGGACGAGCTTGCCCTTCCGGTAGACGTAGAAGGTGCCGGTCGGCGGCGAGGTCTTGTTGCCGGCGAAGATCAGGTTGGTGGCACCCGAGGGCTTGAACTTGACCCGACCGGCCTGGCCG
>DAHZZC010000154.1 GCA_027435495.1 Planctomycetales bacterium | reverse complement strand
GGCCTCGGGGAAGTAGCAGGCGGTGGTGATGAGCGTGGGGAGCCGGTAGGCCATGGCCTCCAGGACCGCCATGCTGAATGCCTCGCTGTAGCTGGGCAGGACGAAGGCATCGGCGGCGGCCCAGGTGCGCCGGGCCGACTCGCCCGAGACGTGGCCGAGGTAGGTGATCCGGCTGGAAAGGCCGGCCTCCTCGATCCGAGACTGGAACGGCGCCCAGGCGCCGTCGTCGTTGCCTGCGATCAAAAGATGGAGATCGGCCGAGGTCGGCGCGACCCGGCGAAGGGCCTCGGCCAGAAGGTCGAGCCCTTTTTTGAGGTGCAGTCGTGAGAAGAAGAGGAGGACGAACTTTCCGCGCAGCTCGGGATGCTCGCGCTCCAGCTCGGAGCGAGGGGGAAGATTCTCGAACCGGTCGAGGTCGACTCCGTTGGGGACGAAGCCGATCGGGACGCCCGGGACGAGGGCGCGCTGGTGTTCGATCTCGGGCCGCGAGAGCGCGTGAAGGCAGGCGGCTCGGCGGAGGTTCCGCGATTCCACCATGGCGAGGTATAGCCGTTTTTTCCAGTATTTCTGGCCGAGGGCCCAGGGGTCGGCCATCCCGTGGGTGGCGACGAGGTACGGCACCTTCTCGGCGATCGCCGCTCGTGCCCCGCGACGGGTTTGCGCCTGCCAGAGCCCGTGTAAATGGACGACCTCGGCGCTCCGGACGGCTTCCTCAATCGGCGTTTCCGGGCCCTCCAGTCTCACGCGGGGCGAGGGCCCGCCAGGGTCGAGCCGGGACGGGGTTGGCGTCACGATGGTCACGTCGTCACGCAGGCCCGAGAGGGCCGCGGTCATCCCCAGGATGCTCGGCACCATTCCGCCGTCGCGACGGGGATCCAGCCCGTTGCAGACGTGGAGCCAGCCGCCGCGCGGGCGATCGGCGGTCCGCCGTCGCGACGTCCTCGATCCTTCCAGGAGTATCGTCGGGGTCGGTTCGCTCATGATTTCACCTCGGAGCGGAAGACGAGACGGACCTTGACCCACGACGACGACCGGCGGCGAGCCGGATGGCCTCGACGACTCCCTCGGCAAACCGGTCGGGGCCCCACTGCGAGACGACCTCCGAGGCCCGACGTCCCATCGCCGTTCGGTCCTCGTCGGAGGCGCCGGCGACCCGTGCGAGGGCCGTGGTGAGATCGTCCACGTCGGCCGGATCGAACGTGTATCCGGTGGTGCCGGGCGGCTCGGGCACGAGTGTACCGGCGCAGCCGGCGCGTTGGGAAATCAGCAGGGGGAGGCGGCTCGCCGCGGCCTCGTTGGCGACCAGGCCCCAGGGTTCCATCAGGCTCGGCAGGACGAAGGCGCCGGCGTGGGCGTACCACCGGGGCAGGTCGTCGACCTGGAGGAAGCCCGGCCGATGGATGGCCTCGCCGAACCCGCTTGCATCGACCGCGGCATCGACCGGATCCCGGCCGGGTCCGTCGCCGCAGAGGACGAGGTCCCAGGAGCGATCGACGGCCGCCTCCCTTCGATACCGGGCGAACGCCTCGACCAGACGGACCAGGTTCTTCTCGGGGACGAACCGGCAGACGCTGAGGAAGTAGGGGCGATCGGGAAGCCCCTCACGGCCGGTCGGGGCCTCGCGCCATTTGCGGGCCTCGCGGGCGAAGTGGTCGTTGTCGACGGCGTTGTAACCCATCGCGATCCGGTCGGAGGGCATCCCGAGCCGGACCAGATAATCGCGGTGCGAATCCCCGCCCACCAGTGCCGAGGTGAAGAGACGGACCCGTCGGGCCTTGGCCATCTCCTTCCACCAGGTGCGTGGGCGGTCGATTTCCTGGCTCTCCGACATCAGGATCGAGGGCCGGCGCGATCGGGCCGCCCATCGGACCGCGGCCATCGACTCGGGTCGGGCGTAGCCGACGATCCCGATAAGGTCGGGCCGATCGCGGTCCAGCGCCTCGACCATCGCCCGACGACAGTCCGCGTGCGGGATCGCTTCGAGAACGCGGTCGGGGAAGAGCGTGACCCAGGCAAACGGTTCGTCGAGGCGTCGGCGTTCCCAGGGATAGGTTCGCTCGGAGCCGGCCACTTCATAGGCGATTAGCCGGTCGCCTCGCGGTTCGAGCCGGCGGGCGAGGGCGCGAAGCCGGGCGAGGTGATAGGGCCCGAAATTGGTGAAGCAGACCGAGACCGTGGACATGATAGCGGCTCCTCCTTCCCTGGATGGCCTGCCAACTTCAACCCACCGCAACGGGCCGTCCGGCCTCGGCGGGCCCACCCAGCTTGTTCATGAACCAGGTCAGGATGACGAGAGGGAACACCATGAATCCCCAACTGAAGTAGAACCAGACGAGCGGATCGTCGGTCACCACCATCAGCCAGGCGTTGTAATAGGTGACCGACCAGAAGAATTGCGTCCAGGGGACTTCGGCGTACCGGAGGAAGTAGTCGTACGCGGCCCGGATCGTCGCGGCGGCCACGGCGATCACGATGAAGGTGGCCAGAGCACCGCCGTTGAGCTGCGTCGCGCCGAGGATGCCAATCGCCGGGCTGGCGAAGTCCTCCTCACGATTGAACTCCGAGCCGACCACCCAGGCGTGCCGCCAGGCCTCCCGGCCGAAGATCGGCTTGTCCTTCCAGACAATCCGGGGGATGAACGTCGAAAACGCCTTCAGATAATTCATGCCGTAGTCATATTCTGACTTTTCAGGAACCGTGTCCATCATCAGGAGGAAGCCGCCGTATTCCTCGGTCTCGTGGCTGATTTCCTCTTCCTGATCGCCATCGCCTTCCGCCAGATTCAACCGCTCCATGGCCTGCGAGGGATCGAAGTCGACGAGGAAGGCGAAGAATCCCCCGAGGTTGCGGGGATGGGTCGTGTCCATCCGCCAGGCCAGGGCCATGGTGACGACCAGAATACCCACCAGGCCGCTGGAGATGAGGACGGTCCACGAAGGGCGCCTGAGCCGCGTGATGTAGAGGGCGCACAGGGTTGTCAGGAAGGCGATCAGCGAGGGGGACCGCTTGCCGAGGAAGATCCACAACGCGATGTAGATTCCCGATGTGAACAGACCGGCCACGGTGAACGCCGGGCGAGGAGCCCACATGTTCCGGCCGGTGACGATCATCAGGATGGCCGCGACATTCATCACAAAGGGAAAGGAGGCCAGGAGCCGGGACTCGGCCGATTGCGAGGCGTCGTTTTCGTTCCAGTGCATCACGGCCCGCGCGCAGTAGAGCCCCCAGACGATCAGCAAGGGCGAGACGGCGGCCACCAGCCCCGGCGACCACGCTCGAGGCGGTCGCGGGATTGCCGACGCGAACAGGCGGAACGGGTTGATGTGATAGACCGCCAGGAACCAGAGCAACGACCAGAGGATCCGGAAGTTGGCGTCGGCGACCAGCCGGGCCCCTCGAACCCCGACGGCCCAGTCGTGGTAGGTCCACGGCTGGATTACATAAAGCTGGACGTATCCCAGGAGGAACATCCAGACCGATTCGAACGGGTCGACCTTGCCCAGGGCGAGGCGGACGAGAAAATAGCCCGCGATGATCGCGCCGGTTGCGTAGATGTAGATGAGTTCGTTCACGGCGATCCGCCCTCCCCGGTCGGATGGGCGGATACCAGCGGCGCTCGGGGCGCCGCCATCGGCGGGGAATCCCGGTCCTCGATGTGACGCATCCTTGCTCCTCCGTGCTCCTGGCGGCTTCTCTCAGGTGGTGGCACCCGCACAGGCCGTTCGCTCCGCGAGCGGGTACGTGCGGGATACGGAAGGGGATTCAGGATTCCAAATTCAAGATGCAATGTTCAAGATTGATGACGGCGGCAAGAAAGTAGATCAGGCTTTCCCGCCTGATCTACTTGAGCTTTTTTTTCGCCGACGTCATGGGATGCAGAGTTCTTTATTGCACAATCTTTTATAAGAAAACCTCGAATTCCAGTGCGGCTTACATCCGGCTTTCCCGCCGCATCTGGAATCGGGAATCGCGATCTGGAAAGACTCCAGGAGAAGAGCGGCCTGCGTTCAACTCCTGGAATAGGTCCCAACGAATTTCTCGCGGCGGGCGAGTTCCAGGTCGTGCTCGACCATCATCTTCACCAGCCCTGGGAAATCGACCTTCGGCTTCCAGCCGAGAACCTCGCGGGCCTTGCTGGCATCCCCGAGGAGGACGTCCACTTCCGAGGGTCGGGTGTACCTTGGGTCGAACTCGACGAAGTCGCGATAGTCGAGGTCGAGGAGGGAGAAGGCCACCTCGAGTAACTCGCGGACGGAGTGGGTTTCGCCGGTTGCGACGACGTAGTCATCCGGCTTCTCCTGCTGGAGCATGAGCCACATGGCCTCGACGTAGTCGCCGGCGAAGCCCCAGTCGCGTTTGGAGTCGAGGTTGCCCATGATCAGCTTCTTTTGAAGCCCTTCCTTGATTCGGGCGGCACCGAGGGTCACCTCCCTCGTGACGAACGACTCGCCCCGGCGGGGGCTTTCGTGGTTGAAGAGGATGCCCGAGCAGGCATAGAGGTCGTAAGCCTCTCGATAATTGATCGTCTGCCAGTGGCCGTAGAGCTTGGCGCAGGCGTAGGGGCTGCGGGGATGAAACGGTGTGTTCGGTCCCTGCGGGGGCGGTGCCGAGCCGTACATCTCGGAGCTTGATGCCTGGTAGAACCGGACAGGCTGGCTCCGGTTCAACTGCCGGACCCCTTCGAGGAGCCGGAGGGTGCCCAATCCCACGACGTCGGCCGTGTAGAGCGGCTGGTCGAAGGAGACGCGGACGTGGCTCTGGGCGCCGAGGTTATAAACCTCGTGCGGCCGGACCTGTTCCAGAACGTGCGAGAGGCTGGAGGCGTCGGCGAGGTCGGCGTAGTGGAGTTGAAGCCGGTCCGCCACCGAGCGATCCCCGGCGAACAGGTGGTCGATTCGCTGCCGATTGAGGCTGCTCGATCGCCGGACGAGGCCATGAACCTCGTAGTCTGGCTTGCTGAGGAGCAGTTCGGCAAGATACGAACCATCCTGGCCCGTGATTCCGGTGATCAAGGCACGTCGCATACTTCGACTCTCCGATGACTTAACTCGCCGTTTGATGACTCGTCAAGGTAAGTAGTAAGTCGCCCGGCTCTCGGGGAGGATGGGATCGAGGTTTCGGACAAGCTGTCCGGCGAAGTCCTTGAGGCCTTCTCCGTCGGGGTCGCGATCCCCGGGATAGAAAATCTCGATCGTGATCGACGAGCCGCGGGTGGCCCGGCCGTAGCTGCTCTGACTCGTGATCGGGAGGCGCCGGATGTAAGTCTGGAGCCTGCCTTCCCCGAAAATGTAGTACCAGAATCCGATGTCCGAGACCAGATCACCTTTTCGGTAACCCAGTCGCGAGAGGGTGATTGGCGAGTTGCTGGAGGTTTGGAGTTCGACGAGGCGATTGCGGGCCTCGTCCTCGGTCCAGCCGCCCGAGGGGAGGCAAATCTTGGGCGAATGGCGGAGGTTGTCGCCTCGAATCGAGTAGTTGAGCCAGATCCGGACCTGGAGACCCGGATATCGCCGGCATTCGTAGACCCGGCTGAGGTACTCGGTCGCCTGGGCCTGGAGGACCAGTTGCTCGGTGACGGGGTCCTCGGCACCGACCCAGTCGCCCATGGTTTTCGGCAGTGAAGCGAGCGGCCGGCGGAGGGGTGTACGGTTGATTCCGCAGGCGGCCTCCAGGCCCGCCTGGGCCATCAACCCGATTCCCACGATGGCGACGCCCACGATGATTCTTCGCCTGACCGTCATCTCGAATCCCCCGTCTCCCTGACGTTGAGGTTATTCCCTGTTGAATCCGACCACCGATCACGAGTAACCCAGTGGAACCGCTCGCGCCGACGACTCGGACGACTCTGGCTCGGGCCGCGGCTCCTCGCTCGAAAGGAGGTGGTGAACCTGGTCGAGAAGCCAGCATTCGGCGTGAAGCATGAGCAGGCCGAAGCCCATCAGGAGCAGCCCTTCGAGCGTGTGGAACGTTCCCTCGGCGTACTCGGGGTCGAGGAAGTGCATGATGTAGCCGGTCAACATCACCCGGGTGATGTTGGCGGTCAGCGCGATCGGGATGCCGGAGGCGATGATGATCGCTCGATACCAGGCGGGCCGTCGCGAGAGATAGGCGACGGCGGTCGTGAGTGCGAGGAAGCCGGTCAACTGCCGCATCCCGCTGCACGCCTCGGCGACGAAGAGCTGGATGCCGCCGGGGAGGGTCATGTGGTTCCCTTCGCGGAGGACGGGAACGCCGGTGGCGTTCATCACGGCGGAGGCCACCTGGCTGGCGAGAAGCTGCAAGGGCGAGGCGAGCTTCGAATAGACGGCCACCGGGAGCGGGACCATGAAGATCAGGAAGAGGAACGCGAACCAGTAGCGCTGGAGGGCCTCACGACCGGCGAGCAGGCCGAAGAGGCCGGTGAGGCCCAGGAGGAACGCGAGCTGGCCGACGAAGGGGACCGGGAGTGGGATTGTCAGCAGCGAGAGGATCACGGAGACGGCCAGGAGGGTTGTGCCGAGCCCGGCGCCACCTCGGAGGGAGACGGGCCCGCGTCGCGCGGCCTGGTCGGCGAAGTAGAGTGCGATCGGTGCGACGAGGAAGCCGTGGCTGTAGTTCTCGTCGGTTGTCCAGGAGTAGTAGAAGTGCCAGAGGACCTCGCGGAAGTAGACGAGGTAAAGCACGACGCAGATCGCGGCGCCGTACCAGCCGGGGCGTTGGGCAGGATCGGCCAGTGACTGGCGGATCAGTCCATGAAGGCCCTGGGGAGAGTGGTCTTTCACGGCGAGTGGTGCGGGCGCCTCGGTGAGTGCCGCCATGTCGAGTGTTCCTTCACTTGATCCTGGGGAAACCGTCGAGAATCGAGGGCGAGCCCTCCTCCGTTGCGTCTGGCTGTCGGGACCTCAATTGGCTCGGTAGGTCCCGTACGTCTCTCGGGCTCTCGCGCGGGAGGAGCCGGACCCCTTGATCAGGCCCACGCGTCGCGAGATGTCGTCGCTATTTCGGGCGGCGAGCACGGCCCGGAATGCGGCCTGCCGCTGTCCCTCGTCGTTGAGCCGATCGGCGAGATCGGCGAGGTTGAACCACCACGATCGGCGGATCAGATCGTTGTCGACGGCCTCGATGGCCTGTCGGTACTGTTCGGAGGCCTCGTCCCAGCGCGATCGGAGGGCGAGGGCTTCTGCGCGGGCGGCCAGGCGTCGAGCGTCGGGCGGTTCGCCGGTGGATCGATCGTTGAGGAGTTCGTCGAGGAGCGAGTCGGCCTGGGCGTCGCCGCGATCGCGAAGGAGACGGGCGGTCGCCAGCAGGACGGTTGGATGGCGGGGCAGGGCGGTGGACCATTCCTGGAACGGAAGGCCGTCGTGCCCGGCCAGTTCGGTGAGGATGTCGCGGATGGCGTCTTCCGCCGGGAGATAATAGCGACGGCCGCCCTCGTCCTCGGCGAACCGAGGGATCGCCGACCGGGAGAGGCCGCCGCCGGCCGCTGTCTTGATGGCCCGGTGATAGAGTCGAAGCGCGGCTTGCTTCTTGCCGGAATCCATCAACCGGCGAGCGCTCCAGGCGAGGCTCACGGAGTCTCGACTGAGCCCAAGGCCCCGAATTCGTCCGGGGACATCGGCGCCAGGCCCCTCGATCTGCGTCATCGCGAGCCGGGCGGTCGGGTTCAGCGGTGAGATTTCGAGGGCCTTTGTGACGAGCGTGGCGACCTGGCCCGCGGTCGGGTCTTCCTCGGCGCCCGCGGAATAGATGGCCCAGTTCGCCATGTGCTGGGAGGTGGTCCGGATCCACTGTCCGCCTGGTGGTAGGACGTCCGGCGGGAGTGGTCGCGCCCGGCTCTGGCTGTCCGAGGCGAGCAGTCGGCTGGAGACCACGGCGGCGTTCTGGGCGTCGCGGACCCACCACCAGCCGAGGAGGCAGCAGATGGCCCCGACCGAGAGCATGAACGCCCCGACCGGGGGGAGCGCCAGCCAGGCGGGAAGGTCCCAGTGCGCCGGCTCGGTCGGGACGGTCGGGACCGGACCCTTCCCGCGTTTGGACCAGGAGGCGGCGGGGCGCGGCCCCGGGCTGTTTTTGTGGTTCTCCAGGATCTCTCGGGCGGATGGCAGTTCGACGTCGGCGGGCTCGGAATCCCGCCGACGATCGCCGCCGGCGCCCGGGGGAGCCGGTTCGGAACGAAGTCGTCGGGGAGGATCGCCCCGGCGACCGGAGCCCATTCGCTCGCGAGGGCGACGCCGACGCGGGGCGCGAGTGGATGGCCTTGGAGGTGCGACCTCCGCAACTGGCGCCGAGGCGAGGGGCTGGGCCGACTCAGCGGAGATTACCGGCTCGTCGATGGCGGCGGGCTGGTCGATGAGCGTGGGCTCTTGGGCAAGGCTGGGCTCGTCGATGGCTGCGGGCTGGTCGGGGGCCGGGAGCTCTCCGGCCGGCGCGGGGTCGTCGATCGGAGCCGGTTCGTGGGCGGCCGAGGGCGGGACGGGTGCGACCTCGACCCGATCGAATCCTGGCGGAGAGGGCGGGTCGCGGAGCGGCTCGGTGGCGAACGCCGGGGGCTCGACCAGTGGCCAGGCCGGCCCAGGGTCGGCGGCCGGGAATTCCGGCGGCTGGTAGGCGGCGGGTTCGAAGGGGACGGGTCGAACGTGCTCTTTCGGGCGGCCGACAGTTGGGATCGGACCCGGGCGCGGGGTGGTCCAGGCGGGTCGAGTCTGGGAGGGGCTCGAGGGCGGTACGGTCCGAGGAGTCGGCGGAGCGACCGGACGATCGGGCTCGCGATACGAGGGGGTCGGCGGCGAGGCGGTCGGCGGGCGGTGTCCGTGCGACTCGGGCCGGTTGGTTCGCGCCTTCAGGTGAGACTCGGCGGCCTTCCATCGAGCGCGCCATCGGT
>DAHZZC010000153.1 GCA_027435495.1 Planctomycetales bacterium | reverse complement strand
GCGAGCGAGAAGTTCATCGCGTTGTAGACCGCCGTCTGCTCGATGTAGGGCAGAATCATCGAGAACCAACTATGCCGGTTGGCACGGTCGATTGTCCCGTCGGGGTTCTTCGTGTCCCGCCAGAACGACGTCGGGAAGGAGCCGACCGCATCGTGGTAATTGTGCAACGCGACGCCAAGTTGCTTCATGTTGTTCGTGCACTGGGCACGACGGGCGGCCTCACGCGCCGCCTGAACGGCCGGCAGCAGCAGGGCAATCAACACGGCAATGATGGCAATCACCACCAGCAATTCGATCAGCGTGAAGCCGATCGGTTGCCGCCGGTTACGAGAGACGTACCGGCGCAGCATCGAAAGGGTCCTCATGATAAGCACCCCGAATCGAAATAAGGATTTGCGTTTGGAGATGTCGATTTGAGAGAGGCCCCGCGGACCAGGGAGCGGAGCACGACCCATTTAGGATGATGCCCGTCCCCTCAGAGACTGTCAACAAAAAAAATATGGAAAACCGTCAAAGGGATAACGAATACTTTCGGGGTCTTCTCCAGCTGCAACATGGCCCGATCGGGCGGGGCTCGGGAGGTCCGCGATGCGAGCGTGCTCCTGGCCGTCCGGACCCATCACCACCACGATCACGTCGCCCGCCTCGACCCGGTTCGGCAAGGGCAAGCGTTCGAAAGCGCAGCATGGCCAGCAGGTCGAACCGGTGTGTCACGGCGAGATGGTCACCCATCGCGACGTTCTGAATCCAGGCGCAGTCCATGGTCTTCCACTCGCCTTCGATCCTATCGAATCCAAAAAATCATCTCAGCACGATATGCGGAAAGCGGGATTATCGCTTCGGCTGGTCCCATCGCACCGACTCGTGATGGTGGGTTGCCTCGGCCCTCAATCGCGGGTGGATTGGCTCTTGTTCTGCCGCATCCGGGCGGCTGCTGAATGACTGTTATTCTCGGTCGGTGAGCGGGTACGATGGGCCGCGAGATCGAGGAGCGTGCTATAGGTCGCGGTGGAGCTAGCCGCGACCATCTGATCCGTGTGGACGGCATGTCCCTCGATCCGGGAGGGACACGAGATGGTGCGCGGCGGTCGTTGTCGGTGGGGTGTGGGTGCCGTCGGCCTGGTCCTCGGATGGGTCCTGAGCGGAACGCTCGCAAGGAGCCGATGCGGAGCCGACGGTTGTCTTCCGGGCGTCGGACCGGATCGGGCCGGGTGATGTTGTCTCGCTGCACGGTGGCGGACTCGCCGGAACCGAGGCCATCCTGGCCTGGCGGCTCGCCGACGGCAACCCGGGCCCACCCCCGTCGAGACCGCTCAAGGACCTGATCGTGCCGGCCTCGGCGACACGGCTCAAGGCGATCCAGGCGAGCGAGGGCTCGGTCAAGTGCGTCCTCCCAGCGACGTTCCAGCCCGGGGTGTTCGCGGTGCAGGTCGCGGCCGGCCGTTCCCTGGGACAGGTCCGGCTGATCAACCGACCCGAGCTCTGGTTCGTTCAGCCGACGATCCTCCGACCGGGCCTCGCCGTCCATCAGCTCCCGCCGGGCTCGGAAATCCAGCTCGTCGGCAAGGGGCTGACCGTGGCGGGCGACTCCGCGCCCCGGCCGAGGATCGCCCTGCGGGCCCGGTCCGGCGGCCGGGTCGTCGAGATCCGCCCGTCTCGCGCGGAGCCGTACTCGATCGTCGCCCAACTCCCCGACGACCTGCCGGCCGGAACGTATGAACTCTTCGCCCACCCCGGTAAGGGCGGCCCGCCCGCCTGGAGCGATCCGATCGCCGTCGAGGTCCGCGAGCCCCGAAAATGGCCCTCGACGATCTTCAACGTCCGCGACTTCGGCGCTCGGGGGAACGACGTCGACGACGACACCGCGGCCATCCGCAAGACTCTCGAAGCAGCCGCCTCGAAGGGCGGCGGCATCGTCTATTTCCCGTGGGGGACCTATCGATTGACCGA
>DAHZZC010000152.1 GCA_027435495.1 Planctomycetales bacterium | reverse complement strand
ACCGCACAGCGGCTGTTGCTTGATCGTCGCGAGAAAGCCGCGGTTCCGCCGCTCCGGGAACTGGTGAAGAACACCGGGCGACCGCAGACCAGGGTCCAGGCGATCTGGACCCTGGCCGACCTCAACGCCCTCGATGAGGATTCGGCACTCGCCGGTCTAAACGACCCGGACGCTCGGGTGCGCGAGGCGATCATCGGTGCGGTGGCCCATCTGATTCCGGGTTCCTCGAGCGTGGCCGAGGCCGTCTTGAAAAGAGTCGACGACCCGGAGGCGCGCGTCCGGTTACGGGTCGCGATCGCGCTGGGAGACTGGGACGACCACCGCGCCGGCGAGGCCCTCGCGCGGCTGGCCATCCGAGACGGAAGAGACCCCTGGATTCGCGCCGCGATCCTTTCGTCGGCCGTCCCCCACATGCCGGCGCTTCTCGCCGGAACAATCGGGAGCGACCATTCCGTTCCGCCCGAATTCGTCGGACCGATGCTGACGATGCTCGGCTCGATGCCCGGCGGCGGGCTCGACGTCGCACTCGCGCGTTCGATCGGTCGACCGGCCGGTCCAGGGGGGCGGTTTGCGGCCTGGCAATACGCAGCCCTCGCCGGACTGTTGACCGCCCGCGATCGGTCGAAAGGCGGCCTGCCGGCCGATCTGGACCGTCCGTTCCGCGACCTCTGGGAATCGGCACCTCGGATCGTTGCCGACGAGAAGGCCGATGAGAGTGAACGCATCGCGGCAGTCGCACTGATGCGGCACGCCGCGGCACGCGATCGTCGCGATCGCGATCGCCTCTCGGAATTGCTGGTGCCTCGTGTGCCGATCGCGGTGCAGGAAGCCGCGATCGCGGCCCTGGCCTCGCTGGGCACCCCGGACGTCGACGAGGTCCTGCTGGCCGGCTGGAAGCAGGGTTCGCCACGGATTCGAGCGGCCATTCTCGAGGGACTCGTGAGCCGCGCCCGATCAGCCGATGCGCTTGTCTCGGCGATCGAGTCCAGGCGGATCGCACCGGTCGAGATCGACGCCTCGACACGCGATCGCCTGATTCGACATCGCGACCCGAGACTGGGGAGGCGGGCGGAATCGGTCTTCGGCCGGCCACTCGACTCACGCCAGGCGGTCCTCGAACGGTTCCGTCCCGCGATCACGATGAAGGGCGATCCGACGGCCGGCGCCTCGGTTTTCCGAAGGCTCTGCATCTCGTGTCATCGGCTGGGTTCGCAGGGAATCGACGTCGGACCCGACCTGTCGACCATCCAGGATCGATCGACCGAGGCGCTCCTGACCGCGATCCTCGATCCGAATCGAGCGGTCGAGACGAAGTACCTGGCCTTCGCCGTCGCCACGATCGACGGTCGTGTTTTCAACGGGATCATCTCGAGCGAGTCGGCCAGTTCGGTCCGACTCCGCCGTCCGGACGGCCAGGAGGTCGCGCTGCTCCGGTCGGAGATCGAGGAGATGGCGAGTCTCGGCCGATCGCTGATGCCCGAGGGACTGGAGCGTGACCTCGCTCCCCGAGACCTCGCCGACCTGATCGCTTTCCTCAACGCACGCCCTGGGAGCCGATGAACCGACCATGTCCCGACCCACCGATATCCGACCCATCGCCGCCGAGGTCTACTTCCTGCCGATCCAGGCGAGGATGCCGCTGAAGTTCGGTCCCGAGACCACGACCGAGGTCACCTGCGCCCGGGTCCAATTGACCGTCGAGGATGCGCAGGGCCGCCGTGCTGAAGGCTGGGGCGAAACGCCGCTCTCGGTACAATGGGTCTGGCCCAGTTCGATTGGATATGAGGAGCGTCATCAGGCCCTGAAGGCGCTCGGGCTTCGGATCGCCGAGGCCTGGGGATCGAGCTCGATGGAGGCCGGACATCCGATGGAGGTCGGGCACCAGTTCCTGGAAGCGATGCTTCCGAGGATCACCGAGCGCTTCAACGCCGAAGTGCGTGCCGGCTCCGAGGCGGTCCCGCTGCTCGGTGCGCTGGTTGCCAGCTCGCCGTTCGACCTGGCGCTGCACGATGCCTTCGGCGTCCTCCACGGTGTCCCGACGTTCGAGACCTTCAACGATCGATACATGACGCACGACCTCGCTCGCTATCTCGAGCCGGCCTCCGCATTCGCCGGGCGATTCCCCGAGGAGTTCCTTGTCCGTCCGCGCCCCGACTCGATCGCGGCCTGGCACCTGGTTGGCGGCAAGGACCCGATCGACCCCTGGGATTTGACGGGCACCGAGCCCAACGACAGCTATCCCGTCCTGCTCCGCGACTGGATCGATCGCGACGGCCTGAAGTGCCTCAAGATCAAGCTCCGAGGCGATGACCTCGACTGGGATTACGACCGATTGCTCAAGGTCGGCCGGATCGCCGTCGAGGACTCGGTCGACTGGCTGACCGCCGACTTCAACTGCACCGTCGGCGAGCCCGGATACGTCAACACGATTCTCGACCGACTCCGCGATGAGCATCCGAGGCTCTATGGGATGCTCCTCTACGTCGAGCAGCCGTTCCCGTACGACCTGGAGGCCCACCGGATC
>DAHZZC010000151.1 GCA_027435495.1 Planctomycetales bacterium | reverse complement strand
CTGACGACGACCGATCGCGGGCACGGCCGCCGTGAGGAGCGGACCTACCTGCAGTTGCCGGCTCCCAAGGACCTGCCCGGCCGGGGCGAGTGGAAGGGGCTGAAGTCGATCGGCGTGGTGACGTCGCGGCGAGTGAAGGGGGATCAGGAGAGTCTCGAGGTCCGCTACTACCTGTGCAGCCTGCCGGTGGACGTCGAGTTGTTCGCCCGTGCGGTGCGGGGCCACTGGTCGGTGGAGATCCCCCGGTCAGACGACCCGCGAAGCGACAACTTGTGCGTCGCCGGGCGGGCCGGTTACCATCGCCGCGGAGGCCCTGCTCGCGCTGGCCTCGTGGCTTGACCAACGGTCCGATCACGGAGGTGAATCATGCTCATCAATAAACCGCTCTGTGTGCCCCCCCGCCCTCAGCCCGACCGCCGGACCCCTTGACGGCGATCTGGGCTCAGCTCCCGATGGAGCGACGTCGCAGGCTCCGGCGACTCCTCGCCGATCTCCTCGCTCGGCCCGTCATCATCGCAGCGGCTCCGCCGCGGGAGGGGCCCCATGACCGCGCCACGGATTGATCCGCCCCCATCCCCCAAGCTCCGGCCCTGGCACCTCGATCGCTCCGCCATCGTCTACGTCCGTCAGTCCACCCCGCAGCAGGTCACCGACCACCAGGAATCCACCGCCCGCCAGTATGCCCTGACCGATCGCGCTATCGCGCTGGGCTGGCCGCGGTCGCAGGTCCAGGTGATCGACGACGACCTGGGCAAGAGCGGGCAGTCGATCGAGGGGCGCCCGGGATTCCAGCGGCTGCTTGCCGAGGTCGCCCTCGATCGCGTCGGGCTGATCCTCGGCCTCGAGATGAGCCGGCTGGCCCGGTCCTGCAAGGACTGGCACCACCTGCTCGAGCTCTGCGCCCGGTTCCGCGTCCTGCTCGCCGACTCCGACGGGGTGTACGACCCGACGGAATACGCGGATCGGCTGGTCCTCGGCCTGACCGGAATGATGAGCGAGGCAGAACTTCATATCCTCAGCCAGAGGATGTATCAGGGGAAGCTGAACAAGGCCCGGCGCGGCGAGCTGGTCGTCTGCACGCCGATCGGCTACGTCAAGTCCCCGACCGGCGAGGTGGCGTTCGACCCGGACGAGCAGGCCCGCGACGTCGTCCGCCGGATCTTCGACGAGTTCGACCGGCGGGGGACGGTGCACGGCGTCCTGCGGTCGCTCATCGCCGACAAGATCCGCCTGCCGGTGCGGCCGCAGTCTGGGCCCGACCGCGGCCGCCTGGTCTGGCGGGCCCCCTGCCGCGAGACGGTCCGCCACGTCCTCCGCCATCCGATGTATGCGGGCGCCTATCGCTACGGGTTCCGGCCGACGGAGCCGCGTCGGCAGGTCCCCGGGCGGCCGCGGAGCGGCCGGGGCGCCGGGCTGGCTCCCGAGGAGTGTCTGGTGTTCTTGAAGGATCGCTTCCCGGCGTACATCACCTACGAGCGCTTCGAGGCGAACCAGGCGCGGCTGGTGGCCAATCGCTCGCGGGCCGAGTCGCCCGGCGCCGTCCGCGACGGCGGCGGCCTGCTGGCCGGCGTGGTCTGGTGCGGGCGGTGCGGGCGGCGGATGTACGTGCGGTATGGACGGGCCGATCGGCGGCCGTCCTACATCTGCAGCACCCTGCGATCCGACTACGGGTTGCCGCTGTGCCAGGCGGTCACGGCGGCCGAGGTCGAGGCCTTGGTGGCTGAGCAGGTCCTGGAGGTGATCCAGCCGGCGGCGCTGGAGGCGAGCCTCGGCGCGGCGGCGGAGGTCGAGCAGCGGCGGCGGGACGGCCTGCGGCACTGGGAGCAGCGGCTGGAACGGGCGCGGTACGAGGTGGACCGGGCCGCCCGCCAGTACCAGGCCTGCGAGCCGGAGAACCGCCTGGTGGCCCGGACGTTGGAGCGGCGCTGGGAGGAGGCGCTGCAGGAGGTCCGGAGACTGGAGGCGGATTTCGACCGCTTCGTCCGGTCGCAGCCAAGGCTGCTGGGCGCCGCCGAGCGCGAGCGGATCCGTCGGCTGGCGGAGGAGGTGCCGGCGCTGTGGCTCGCCCCGACGACGACACCCGCGGATCGGAGGCAGGTGGTCCGGTTGCTGGTGGACCGGGTGGTGCTGACCGTCGACCCGGGCGATGATCGCGTCGCCGTGCGGGTGGAGTGGGCCGGCGGGGCCATCGGCGAGCGGACGATTTATCGTTCAGTACAGGCATATAAGAATCAGCACTTGTGGCCAGATCTCGGGGCCCGGCTGGCGGAGCTGCACGGCCGCGGCGAGGCGCCGAAGGCGATCGCGGCGACCCTCGATCGCGAGGGGTTCCGGCCGCCGAAGCGGGCGTCGGGGTTCACGGCCGGGATGGTCAGGCGGTTGCTGGACGAGTTGGGATTGCGGCCGCGCGTCCCGCGCGCGTCGGCGTCGGCCGCGGTCCTGTCGCCGGGCGAGTGGTGGTTGCACGACCTGGCACGGGCGCTGGGCCTCTCGCCGTACACGCTGCACGACTGGCGAAGGGAGGGCTGGGTCCGCGCCCGCCAGGTCGGCGGCCGGGGCGGACCCTGGGCTGTGTGGGCGGACGATTCCGAACTGGGCCGCCTGCGGGCGTTGAAGGAGTGTCCGCGCACGTGGCCATACCGGGAGCGATTGGCCGAGTTACGGGTCCAGGGGCCGCGTCGTGGATGACCGCGTCGGTCCCGCCCGGATGCCCGCCGGGCGGGACCGACGCCTCACACAACTTTCTCCTTGGAGGGTACTGTGCCAGGCTCATCGAGAATCGGCTGCATTGGGTCCGGGACGAGACGCTGGGCGAGGATCGGTGCCGGGTCCGCACCGGTGAGGCGCCGGAGATCCTGGCGGGGATCCGCAACGCGGCGCTGTGGCTGATGCGAGCCTCGGGGCTGACCCACATCGTCGCGGCGCTACGCCGCCACGCCGCCAAACCGCTCGAAGCATTGGAGTTGGTCAAGAACCCGACCCCTTCCTAGCTTTCAGAACCTTTGAATGACCCTGCTGCCGACGAGACGAGGCTTGGACCACGACGGCGGGAGCGGTAACATACCGCTCCCGCCGTCGTTTTTTTGTTTCGAACGAGCCAGAAGGAGTGGACACGTGGCGATCGAGCCCAGGGAGGCCTACAGGGCATTGACCCGACAATCTCGAGAACTGGCAACTCTGGCCTCGTGCTCGGCGGTCCTTGGCTGGGACGAGCAGACCTATATGCCCGCCGGGGGCGCTGAACATCGGGGTACGCAGATGGCGATGCTCGCTGGACTCCAGCACGAGCGAGCGACTGACCCGAGGATCGGCGAGTTACTGGCGATTGTCGAGGGCTCCCCACTCGTCCACGACCCAGATTCGTTCGAGGCGGCCGACATCCGCGAGTGGCGCCGTGGCTACGACCGGCGCACCCGCCTGCCCCGATCCCTGGTCGAGGACATGGCCAGGACAACGTCGATGGCCCAGTCGGAGTGGGTCGCCGCGCGGACCGCAAGCGACTTCGACCGCTTCCGCCCCTGGCTCGAGAGGATCATTCGCCTCAAGCGTGACGAAGCTTCCTGTCTGGCCGTTTCGGGCAGTGGCGACTCGTCCTACGACCCTCTTCTTGACGACTACGAGCCCGGAGCCCGCAGCGACGACCTGACCGAACTCTTTCGCGCGCTCCGAGAGGAACTGACGCCTCTGGTCGCCTCGATCACTGAGGCCGCCGCACGCCGGGGTTCTGACGAGGCGATCCTGAATCGCTCCTATCCCCGCGATCGGCAGCGGATCTTCGGCGAGGCGGTCGCCGCGGCGGTCGGTTTTGACTTCCATCGCGGTCGGCTAGACGTCACCGCGCACCCCTTCTGCTCCGGGATCGGACCGGGCGACTGCCGGATCACCACTCGGTTCGACGAGCATGAGTTCAGCGAGGCTTTTTTCGGCATCCTCCACGAGGTCGGCCACGGGCTCTATGAGCAGGGGCTCGACGCCTCGCGATACGGCACCCCAACGGGCGAGGCCGTCTCGCTCGGCGTACACGAGTCGCAATCACGCCTCTGGGAAAACCTGGTCGGCCGTAGCCGAGCGTTCTGGTCGTACTGGCTGCCGATGGCCCGGCGGATCTTCCACGAGGCCCTGAGCGACGTCACGCTCGACCGGTTCCACGCCGCGGTCAACCGCGTCGAGCCCTCGCTGATCCGCGTCCGGGCCGACGAGGCGACGTACAATCTGCACATCATCGTCCGGTTCGAGCTGGAGCGTGCCTTGCTCGCCGGAGACCTCGACGCAGCTGACGTCCCCACGGCCTGGAACGAGAAGTACCGTGAGTTCCTGGGAGTCGAGCCGAAGAACGACGCCGAGGGCTGCCTCCAGGACATCCACTGGAGCGCCGGTCTGATCGGCTATTTCCCGACCTATACCCTCGGAAACGTCTACGCCGCGCAGCTCTTCAGCGCTGCCGGCTCGCAACTCGGCGACCTCGACACGGCCTTTGCCCAGGGCGATTTCGTCGGCCTACTCGGCTGGCTCCGCGAGAAGATCCATCACCAGGGTCAGCGTTATCGGGCGGCTGACCTGATCCGCCGCGTCACCGGATCACCACCCGACCATCGCCCGTTGCTCGACAATCTCCGTCGCAAGTACACCGAGCTCAACAACCTCTGAAACCCGGCCATGCACCCAACCGACGAAACCTCGACGACACTGCCGCAAGGCCCGAAGGGCCACAACGTCCCCCCTCCGCTCCCGATGACCCGGGTCGGATC
This sequence comes from Planctomycetales bacterium, assembly GCA_027435495.1. GTDB lineage: Bacteria > Planctomycetota > Planctomycetia > Isosphaerales > Isosphaeraceae > JAKAUH01. The sequence continues at coordinate 5,937 of DAHZZC010000151.1, read as the reverse complement.
GGTCGACGCTTACCGCGGCCTCGTGATGTTTTTGATGATGGCCGAGGTTCTCCACCTCTGCAACGTCCGTGAGGCGCTCAAGGGCCAATGGCCCTGGGACCTACTCTGCTTCCACCAGACCCACGCCGCATGGACCTCGACCTGGCGAGATTGCTCCCTCCACGACCTGATCCAGCCGTCGTTCTCGTTCCTGGTCGGAGTGGCACTGCCCTTCTCAATCGCCGGACGCCTGGCGCGAGGGCAGTCGCCGGCTCGGATGACAGCCCACGCCCTCTGGCGCGCCTTTCTGCTGGTCGCGCTGGGCGTCTTCCTCCGGTCGACGCACCGCTCGCAGACGTATTTCACCTTCGAGGATACCCTCAGCCAGATCGGCCTCGGGTATCCGCTCCTCTTTGTCCTGGGGTTCTTCTCGGCCCGGGTGCAGTGGATCGCGATGACGCTCATCCTGGTGGGAGACTGGTCGGCTTTCGCGCTCTATCCCAGACCGGGCGCGGATTTCGACTTCGCCGCGGTCGGCGTCCCACCGAGCTGGCCGCACCTCTCGGGGTTCTCGGCGCAATGGGAGAAGAACTGCAACATCGCCTGGGCCTTCGATCGGTGGTTCCTGAATCTCTTCCCTCGCGAGACGCCCTTCACGGCCAACGGCGGCGGCTACGCGACGCTCAGCTTCATCCCGACCCTGGCCACGATGATCCTCGGCCTGCTCGCCGGTGGCGTCCTCCGGCGGCCTGGATCGGGATGGGGGAAGGTCCTCTGGTTCGTCGTCGCGGGGTTGATCGGTCTGGTGGCCGGCTGGGGCCTGGGCGAACTGGGCATCTGCCCGGTTGTCAAGCGGATCTGGACGCCGAGTTGGGTCCTCTTCAGCGGCGGATGGTGCTTCCTGTTTCTGGCGGGATTCTACACGATTATCGACGTGATCGGCCTTCGGGCCTGGGCCTTCCCGCTCCGAGTCATCGGCCTGAATTCGATCGCCGCCTACTGCATCGCCCACCTCTTCGAGGATTTCCTCAGAAAGAACCTCTATACCCACCTGGGCCACGCGCCGTTCCGGATCCTCGGCGCCCCCTACGAGCCCCTGCTCCACGGCGCGTCCGTCCTGCTGATCCTCTGGTTGATTCTCTTCTGGATGGACAGGCGGAGGATTTATCTGAGGATCTGATGCCCGCGATCGACCCTCTCCGACGAGTTCCCATCGAGGCCCCGACGATGCACCACCGCCTCTCCCGGATCCTGATCCCGCTGTTCCTCGCAACATCGGCTCAGGCCCAATCCTCGATCCGCCTCGACGTGACCCGCGACACCTGGGTCTCGGAGGTCGGCCGCGAGGCCGACGGCAACAACGGCGGCTCGCCCCGGCTGAAGTTCAAAAGCATCCAGGAGATGAGCCTGCTCGACGTCGATGCCTCCTCACTCCGCGGCCGGACGATCCAATCCGCGAGGCTCCACATTCGGAAGGCCGGCGACGAGCGACTGCTCCGGGTGACAGTCAGCAGCATCAGTGCCGAATGGTCGGAAGGATCGGGGAACAATTACGCGATCGAGCCCGGCGGCGCAACGTTCCATCATCGGCGATACCCGGACCTCGCCTGGTCGATCGACGGCGGCGACCTCCCCCACGTAATCCTTTCCAACGGCGGTTCGACCTGGCAAATGGCCGATGCCTCACCGCCCGACCGCGACGGATGGCAGGTGATCCCTGTCGACCCAGCAGTCATCGCGGCACGTCTGGCCGGGCTCTCGCACGGCTTCCTCGTCTTCGATGACACCGGCTCGGAGTGGACCCGTCGCGGCGAGTCGTTCACGTTTCACCTCTTCCCGAACCGGTTCGCCTACAGCCGAGACCAGAACCGCGCCAGCGCTCCGTACTTCGAGATCGTCCCTGGCCCCGACGATCACCGCCCACCCCCGGCACCAACCGGCCTCCGCGTCGATCCGACGACCACGCGACTCCCGGCCGGCGAGGCCATCGTCTCGTGGACGACGCCCCCCGACACCGGTCCAGCCGGTACGCTCGGCTTCCTCGCCGACCTCGACGGACGCCCCCTGCCCCGCGAGCTGATCCCAATGGCCGGCCCCTCGGGCGGTCGTGTCGAAATGTACCTACGCGACCTGCGGTTGACGCCGGGATCCAAAGCCCGTCTCTCCATCCGGGCCATCGACGCCGCGGCCAACGTGGGCCCACCCGCCACGTTCGACGTCCACCTCTCCAACCGGAATCCCACAAGACTCCACGAGACTCCACGAGACAAATCGAGGCCCGCTTCACCCCTCCCACACCTCGGATCCATCGAGATTTCCATTCTCGACGAGCTCGACAAGGTCCATCCGATCTCCGGTGAGATGATCCCGGCCCAACCGTCGAATTATCTCTCAAACAATCATCTTTGGAATTCCAATAATTCTCAGATCTCACTTCACGCTGCGCGTAACGAGTTCCTCGCTTTTCAGATTTTGCTCCGTGGCGGTGACGAGGCGGGCCGATCGAGCGTCCGACCCGCCCTGGCCTTCGAGACCCGATCGCCTCGCGTGGAGTTCGGTCGATATCGCATGGTCACCTCGAAGAAGGGTCCGCTGCCAGACCCGATCGTCCCGCTGGATGCCCCGGCCGATCTTCGTTCGGGTGCCCAATCCACCAGCCTGCACGTCGAGGTTTATGTCCCGCACGAGATGCCCGCTGGCGAGCACCGCGGCACGCTGACCCTCTCCGGCCAGGGTGGCGAAACGCTGCGCCTGCCGGTGGTCCTCAAGGTCTGGGACTTCACGCTCCCCGATCATCTGAGCTTCCTGCCGGAGATGAACAGCTACGGCCTGCCGGAGAACGAGCGCGATTACTACCGCCTGGCGCACCGGCACCGGACGGTGGTCAACCGCCTCCCGTACTTTCAAAATGGAGCGATCGCCGAGGGGTGCGCCCCAGCCTGGAATCCTCGGACCCAGTCCTTCGACTGGTCGGCCTGGGACCGCCGCTTTGGTCCCCTGCTCGACGGCTCGGCGTTCGCTGACCTCCCGCGCAAGGGGGTTCCCCTGGAGGTCTTCTACCTGCCGCTCCACGAGAACTGGCCGACTCCAATGGAGGGGAATTACAACGGGAGCTACTGGGCCGACCGCGCCTTCCCCGCCTCGTATCGTCGAGCGTTCGTCTCGGCCTCGCGGCAGTACGCCGAGCACTTCCGCGCCCGGGGCTGGACCGAGACCTTGTTCCAGTGTCTCCTGAACAACAAGGTGGATTTCAAGCGTAACGGGTGGTCGCGGGGATCGTCTCCCTGGCTGCTCGACGAGCCGGCGAGCTTCCAGGACTACTGGGCCCTGCGCTACTTCGCAAGGGCCTTTCACGAGGGGATCAACCGGGCCGAAGGCGCGCCGAGGCCCGGCCAGTCGCCCCCGGCAAGCTGGCCGCGAATGGTCTTCCGGGCCGATATCTCCCGCCCCCAGTGGCGCCGGGATAGCCTCGACGGACTGCTCGATGACCACGTCGTGGGAGGCGCAGTGCGGAAGTACCCGCGGCTGGTCTCCGACCGGCAGCGGCGGTTCGGCGAAATCACGAGGGAGTACGGCTCGACGAACCCAATCGAGGCGTCGAACGTGCAACCGGCGGGCTGGTGTCTCGACGTCTGGTCGATGGGGCTCGATGGCGTGATCCCCTGGCAGACGATCGGCAACGCCGGATCGTGGGACCGCGCCGACGAACTCTCGCTGTTCTACCCCGCCCGCGAGGGCCTGGGCGTCACGCCCTCGATCCGACTGAAGGCCTACCGCCGCGGCCAGCAGGATATCGAATATTTGACCCTCTGGTCCCGGCTCCGCGACGAGCCGCGATGGGCGGTCGGCCGTCAGGTCCGCGAGCACTTGAACCTCTCCGGTGCCCGACGAGGCACGGGGACCGCCGCGGTCGAGGACGCCGGCCGGATCGACTACGACCGCCTCCGCCCTCAGGATTTGTGGGCCTTGCGCCTCGCGATCGGCGAGTCGATCTCCGGGGCTCACCCCGCGCCCCTGCGAAAGCTGGTCGACTTTCGGACGCCGCCGCGCGAGGTCCCTGGTCGGTAGTCCGAGTCCGTTGCGAAGGACCCGATGGCGTGGAGGAAAGGCTTCCCGCGGAGACATCGACCCAGCGAGACTCTTCAACTCGTCCGAGACTTCCCAGATCGTTTCCAGGGACCTGACCGTCCGCTTCTTCCGTCCCATTGACTGGCCTCCCTGGTCTCGACATGAGAAACCAAGGGGCCAGCCGCTTTCAAGAATGGCTTTTGAGATCGTTTTTTATCTCCAATCGTCTGCCCGTTTCACCAGTCACTTGCACTCTGGATGGCCTCGCGATTAGGATCGTCATGGGGTTCGCGACTGCTCTTCCTTCTATTGATCGCTCTCACATGATCTCCCGCTCCCGCGGCCGAGCGAAGCTCCCCATTGCCCGGACATTCCTGGTGTTCGCGGCCCTGACGCTTGCGCCTCGATCTGCCGAGGCGACCTGCGGTCATGGTGTGACCACGAGAACCGACCCGTCGTCCTTCGAACTGACTGTCTTGCGTGAATCCGACTGGACCCGAGCCGATCCGTTTCCACCGGGCTCGCATGACAATCGGCCCTGCTCCGGCCCATCCTGCTCGCGGAGGCAGGGCTTGCCGGATGACCCAATGCCGTCGACCTCTCCGAACCGCGAGCACTGGTGCCTGGCCCCATCGCCGCCACCACGGTCGGGCGCAGATCCGCGGAGTGGGCTGATCGCAGAAGATTCTCCGCTTCCCCTCCATTTTCCTTCCGTGCCCGACCGCCCGCCTCGCTCTCATCAGGCGGCGCGGTCATCCTGACGAGCCCCCACGTTTCGGCCGCGGGTCTGTACCGCGGCCCTCGCGATCGTCCCGGGGTTCTCGTTCGTGATTGCGCCCCAGCCGCGCGCTGATCGGACCGGACCCAACGGCGAGATGTCCACACGACAAGCAAGACTCGCCTCGATGTGGTCCCCGCGCGCCGGCTCATTCGCATCGATCGTCAATGGGTATTACGGCGGCAAGAAAGTCGGTCAGGCTGGAGAGCCTGACCGACTTGAGCTTCTTCTTCGCCGGCGTCATCACCATCGCCGCTGCGCCGGCCTGTTGGGGCTGCGTGCGCTTCGGGTTGGAGTCCGCACCGGGCTCCCGATGCTGACCCGACATCCTGGCGATCACCTCGAAGTCACCGTGCTGACAACTCGAATTCGGCGAGCATTCCACGTTTCGAGGAAGGCCGAGCCTGCCCGATGCCGGCGGGGGACGCCAGATCGTTGACGTCGCCACCCTCGCCGGGAAGTCCAGGTGAGCGACGGCGAGACAACCCCACTCCACATTCATCATCTGTCCGACAGGAGCTTGCTTGAAATGACTATCCGTTCTCCATGGGAACCGACGACTCGAATGACCTTGGCGTGCCTTGCGGCTTTGCTGATCGCGGCCGATGACCCCAGGAGACCGCCAGCCTCACCCGTCGAGGCCCGTCAACGAGAGGGCGAGGAGGTGGCCCAGGCGTTGCGCGAGTCGTGGCCGGATCATCCTGAGTGGATCGACATGCTCACCGGCATCCTTGAAGAGGAGCCGATGGGCCCGGAATTCGGCTGGTTCCGCACGGCCAGGACGCAGACCCGCTTCGGCTGGGACGCGACGCGACGCGACTACGACCGCGATGGAGACGGTCGCGTGAGCCGGCAAGAATGGGACGCCGGCGACGCAGACTTCTCACGGCTCGACCGCAATCGGGACGGCATTTTGACGGCGCCCGACTTCGACTTCTCGGGCAGCGCGCTGGCTCCCTCGCCGGGATCGATCCTTTTCATGCGCGCCGATCGCGACGGCAACGGCAAGGTCACCCCGGAGGAGTTCGAAGCCCTCTTTCGTGCGACAGACAGCGATGGTCGGGGCTTCCTGTCGCTCTCCGATCTCCAGGAAGCGTTCGCCCCGCCCCCGG
>DAHZZC010000150.1 GCA_027435495.1 Planctomycetales bacterium | reverse complement strand
GCCCCGGGCGCGGAACTACCCTACCACACCCACCCGTTCGGCGAGTCGATCACGCTGCTCCGAGGCCAGGCATTGGTCGAGGCGGATGGGCGATCCTACGAGCTGAAAACGCTGGACAACATGGTCCTTCCCGCGGGCCTGGCCCATCACGTTCACAACCCCTCGACGAGTGAACCGGCCGTCTTTCACATCGCGATGGCCAGCCAGACGCCCCTCCGGACCCTCGTCGATCGGCCCGTCTCGCGGACCTCCATTCCCGAGACGTCGACCGGGACCGTGGGTGCCGAGCGGATCAACCGGCATGCCACTGCCCCGAGATTCGAGGCCGGTCCCAGGACCGAATTCATCGATTATTTCAACGTCGATCTGATGCAAAACCTCGAAATGAGCGGCGGTTATGGTCTCTTTCATCCCGGCGGCCGGCTCCCGGCCCACTTCCACGACTTCGATGAATCGATCTGCATCCTCTCCGGCGAGGCGACGTGCGTCGTCGAGGGCCGGCGCCATAAAATGAGCGACGGCGCCACGGCGCTGCAACCGCGCGGGCGGGTCCATTACTTTGTCAACGAATCCGACGGTCCAATGGAAATGCTCTGGGTCTACGCGGGTCCACGGCCGGAGCGGATTCTGGTGGATGAGCGCTGCGCGTCGGTGGAGGGAGACCCATGGCGGTGAAGTTCTCAGTGGGATGGACCGGTGATTTCCGCGGTCCGGACGGTCAGCCGGTCTATCGAGACGTCGGACAGGAAGTTCTGGAGGGCGTTCCTGGCCTCTCGGTGACCCACCTGGAGGAACACCGGCCGGAACTTGGACCCGACCAGTTGGCCGGGCTCCAGGGCGTGATTGTCCTGACGCCCCGCGTGACCGCCCGCAGCGTCTCTTCCTCCGAAGACCTCCTCGCCATTGGACGGTTCGGTGTTGGGTACGACCACGTCGACGTGGCTGCCTGCACGGCCGCGAATGTGGTGCTCTCCATCGCCGCGGGGGCCGTGGACCGCTCGGTCGCCGAGGCGACCCTGGCCTGGATGCTCGCCCTGACCCATCACATTCGCACCAAGGATGCCCTCGTCCGCAAGGGCCGCTGGCAGGAACGATCGAACTACATGGGCTGCGAGCTGCGCGGCCGGACGCTCGGGATCATTGGCCTCGGCGGAATCGGCCGGGCCCTCGTCCGGCTGCTCGCCGGCTTCGACATGAATCCCCCCCTCGCCTTCGACCCCTATGCCGACCCGGACGTGGCTCGCGGGCTGGGCGTCCGACTGGTCCCACTGGACGAATTGATGGCCTCGGCCGACTTCGTCTCGGTCCATTGCCCCCTGACCGATCAAACACGCGGCCTGATCGGTGCGCGCGAGTTGGGGCGAATGAAGCCGAGCGCCTACCTGCTCAACACCGCTCGCGGCGGAATCGTGGACGAGGCTGCGCTGGCCGAGGTCCTTCGCGGGCGCCAGATCGCCGGAGCGGCCGTCGACTGCTTCGCCGAGGAGCCAGTGACCCGGCCCCACCCGCTCGGCGAGTTTGAGAACGTCCTGCTGGCTCCGCACAGCATCGCCTGGACAGACGAGCTCTTTCGCGAGATCGGCCGGACGGTCTGCCGGGGCATGCTCGACCTTGCGCAGGGCCGTCAGCCGCACGGGGTCGTCAATCCCGAGGTATTCGGCCGGCCCGAATTTCAGGCGAAATGGGCCCGGCTCGCACTCGATGGTCATCCGTAATTCCGCCGGTGCAAGGCACTGAGGAGAATCATCATGAGCCGCCGGTTGGAGGGTCAGACGGCCTGGATCAGCGGGGCAGCCTCCGGGATCGGCGAGGCGACCGCCCGGCTCTTCGCCGCCGAGGGTGCTCGTTTGGGTCTCGCCGACCTCCAGGTCGGGCGCGGCAGCGAGACCGAGCGTGCGATCCAATCGGCTGGCGGCGAGGCCCTCTTCCTTCCCTGCGACGTCACCCGCGAGGACTCCGTCCTCGCCGCAATCGAGACCACGGTCCGCCGGTTTGGCGGGCTCCAGATCGTTGTGAACTGCGCCGGAGTCGTTCACGGCCGGCTCCTGCACGAATACGACGCCGAGGACTGGGACCGGCTGATGGCGGTCAACGTCCGCTCCATCTTCTTCTCGATCAAGCACGCCCTCGCCCACCTCCGACGTAACGGGCGTAGCTACATGGTCAACATTGGCTCAATCAGCAGTTTCGTCGGCCAGGCGTCCACGCCGGCCTACACAGCCTCCAAGTTCGCCGTGCTCGGGCTGAGCCGGTCGATCGCGCTGGACTACGCCGCGATCGGCCTTCGGTGCAACTGCGTCTGCCCCGGAATCACCGATACGCCGATGCTGCGTCATCACCTGAATGATGCCCCAGACCCCGCCGCGACCCTCTCAAACCGGCTCCACCGCGTACCGATCGGCCGGGCCCTCACACCGGACGACATCGCCCGTTCCGTGCTCTACCTCTCCTGCGAGGATTCGGCGGGGGTCACCGGGACCTCGCTGACCGTCGACGGCGGCTACCTCGCAGCCGCCGAGTGGCAAGCCCCGCGAGTCACCCTGCCGAGCGACCTCCCATGAGACTCCGACTGGCCTGCGCCGACTTCACCTTCCCGCTACTCCCCCATGAGCACTCGCTCCGATTGATTGCGATGCTGGGATTCGAGGGGGTGGACATCGGCCTCTTCGAGGGCCGCTCGCACCTCTGGCCCTCCCGCGAGTTTGAAGACCTCTCGCGGTCCGCGACCGAGCTCCGCCGCAAGACGAACGATCTCGGGCTGGAGGTCGCCGACGTCTTCCTTCAACTGGCCCCGGACTTCCTCCCCCGGGCCATCAATCACCCCGAGGAATCCCGACGCCGGGAGGCCCGCGACGCCTTCCAAAGGACGCTGGAATACGCCTCGGGCGCCGGCTGCCGACACGTCACCATCCTGCCAGGCGTCCACTTCGAGCAGGAAGGATACGACGCTTCGTTCGGCCGTTGTGTCGAGGAGCTCGGCTGGCGGACCGACCAGGCCGGCCGCGCCGGGATCATCCTGGGGACCGAGGCGCACGTCGGCTCGATCGCCCCCGATCCGGCCTCGGCCGATCGGCTGGTCTCCCGCGTCCCCGGCCTGACGCTCACCCTCGACTACACCCACTTCACCCGGGACGGCCGCCCCGATCCCGAGATCGAGCCGCTCCTGGCGCACGCCGGGCACTTCCACGTGCGCGGGGCCCGGACAGGCCGGCTCCAGGCATCGTTCCGTGACAACACCATCGACTACCGTCGCGTCGTCGATCGGATGCGCGAGGTCGGCTATCCCGGCTGGGTCGGCGTCGAGTACGTCTGGACCGAATGGGGACGCTGTAACGAGTGCGACAACCTCTCCGAAACGATCCTGTTCCGCGATTACCTGCGCTCCCTGGCCGATCCCACCCCTGGCGACGAGGCAAGCCGATGAAGCCACTCTCCCGACCGACGTCCAACCGTCTCGCAACGGCCGCTCTGTTCCTGCTCGCCCTGGGAGCGATCCCCCCAACGACCCGGGGCGCGGGGCCGATCGCCGTGGAGGCGAACCGGGTCGCCGAGGTGACGTTCACCTCGCGGGCGGACCGTGACGACCCGTTCAACCAGGTCGAGCTCGATCTCGTCTTCACGGGCCCCGACGGGAGCAATCAGCGCGTCCCGGCCTTCTGGGCAGGCGGTCGGGCCTGGCGCGTCCGCTTCGCCTCGCCCGAGCCCGGCACCTTCCGATACCGGAGCGTCTGCTCCGACCCGTCGGACGCGGGCCTGCACGGCGTCTCGGGGACGATCGAGGTCCGGCCGTACCGGGGAGAGAACCCGCTCTACCGGCACGGCCCCCTCCGCGTGGCCGCCGACCACCGCCACCTCGAGCATCACGACGGGACTCCATTCTTCTGGCTGGGCGATACCTGGTGGATGGGCCTCTGCGATCGCCTGGCGTGGCCGGACGACTTCCACGCCCTCACCGCCGATCGCAAGGAAAAGGGCTTCAACGTGATTCAGATCGTCGCCGGGCTCTACCCCGATATGCCCGCCTTCGACGATCGTGGCCGCAACGAGGCCGGATTTCCCTGGGAGAACGATTACGCCCGTATCCGGCCCGAGTATTTCGACCGGGCCGACGAGCGACTCTCCTACCTCGCCGACCAGGGGATCGTCCCCTGCATCGTGGGCGCCTGGGGTTACCATCTGCCCTGGCTCGGCCTCGATCGCATGAAGAAACACTGGCGCTACCTCGCCGCTCGATACGGCGCGATGCCGGTCGTCTGGTGCGCGGCTGGCGAGGTGAACCTGCCGTACTACCTCAACAAGGGCTTCCCCTACGGCGGCGAGAAGCAAACGGCCGACTGGGAAATCGTGATCCGATATCTTCGATCGGTGAATGCCTTCAACCGACTGGTGACCGTCCATCCGACCGGCCTCCCACCCCTGAGCGGCCGGCTCCTCTACAAGGACCAGACGCTCCTCGATTTCGATATGCTTCAAACAGGCCACGGCGAGAGCGAGGTCCTGGCCCCGACCATCCGCGCCCTCCACGCCTCATATCAGGCCCAACCCCCCATGCCAGTCCTCAACGGCGAGGTCTGCTACGAGGCGCTTCTTGGCAAAATTCCAGCCGAAATCCCGCGCCTGATGTTCTGGACGAACATCCTCTCGGGCGCCTCGGGACACACATATGGGGCCAACGGCATCTGGCAGCTCAACCGCAAGGATCGGCCCTACGGCAAATCCCCACACGGGGGAAACTACGGGACAATCCCCTGGGAGACGGCGATGAAGCTGCCCGGCTCCCGACAACTCGGGTTGGGTAAGGCCCTGTTAATGGAATACCCCTGGCACCAATTGGAGCCGCACTCCGAGTGGGCGACCTGGGCTCGGGACGGCTCGCAAGGCGTCGCCTGGGGCGACTGGATCTGGTATCCCGAGGGCGATCCGACCCGAGACGCACCCGTCGCACCCCGATTCTTCCGAAAAACGTTTGCTTTGCCCAACGGGAAACCGATCGACCGGGCCGTCCTTCGACTCTCCGTCGACGATCAATTCACGGCCTACCTGAACGGCCAACTCGTCGGCTCGCATGCGAACTGGATGTCGGGTGCCGAGTTCACCGACATCGGACGCC
>DAHZZC010000149.1 GCA_027435495.1 Planctomycetales bacterium | reverse complement strand
CGGGCTCGCGGTCGCCCAGGCGGGCCTTCAGCCGGAGGACCATCCCCGCGGCCTCCGATCCGATGCATCCCATCGCCTGCGCCGAGGCGGCGCGGACGTCTCGGGCCGGGTCGATCATCGCGTCGATGAGCCTCGGGAGGGCGGCCGATCCCTCGATCCGCGCCAGGCCCGCCAGCCCGACGCATCGGAGCTCGACCGCCGTATCCTCCGAGCCGCCGAAGACCGGCTCGTTCTGGATATAGGTCGAGGCCGTCTCGAAGACCTCGACCCGGGCGTGCTCCATCTTCTCCAGGGCTTGAACAATGGTCGTCTTCGCGCGGCAGAGCCTGTCGTTCTTGACGGGATCTACCAGGAATCGGGGGAAGGCCGCTTCAAGATCCTTCGACAACTCCAGCAGGCCGTTCTCGCCAGCGATCTCGGCGGCGGCGGCGACGATCAGATTCGATCGGTCGGCCAGCGCCTTCCGGAGCGCGGCCACCTCCTCGGGTCCGATCGGCCCGGCGCGGAGCTTCCGGAGCGCCGCTAGCCGGTCCTCGAGGGTGGGTCGCGCGGCCATTCCTTCCTCCTCCGAGGAGATTCAGACCGGCGCCGCTCGCCGGCAACCACGACAGCCTATGTGCGGCCCGGCTCGCGGTCAAGAAATCGCGCGGAGGGCGAACCATTCTCGTGGATAGGGGCTCCGACTCTTCGCTGGACCATCGGTCGACTTCGGCTGGCGGGTTCGGATACCGGCCGGTAGGTTGGAGCCGTGTGAGCGGTCGGCATTGGGCCGCGCCCGGATCATCCCGAAGAGGAGTCGTCGATGGGCCGGAGCGTGACCGAGGAGGCGGTCGAGAACTCGACCGCCGACGCGGCGCCAACGGGCGGGAGCCGCGAATTGCTCGCGCTGGCCCTGCCGCTGGTCGTCAGCCAGGGATTCATGACCGTCCAGGTCTTCCTCGACTCGGTCCTGCTCTCCTGGCACAACCAGCGAGAGATGGCCGCGACTCTCCCGGCCGTGATGTGGTACTGGCTTGCCTTCGGCTGGCTCCAGGTGACGGCTGGTTACGTCTCCACGTTCGTGGCGCAGTACACCGGCGCCGATCGCCCGGGGCGCGTCGGCCCGGCCGTCTGGCAGGGGCTGCACTTCTCGGTCGTCGCCGGACTGCTGTTCCTCGTCGTGATCCCGGCGGCTCCCTCGATGATCGCCCTCGGCGGACACGCCCCGGCGTTGCAACCGATGGAGGTCGCCTATCTTCAATGCCTGGCCTTTGCCGCGTTTCCCATGCTCCTGATGGCGGCGATCAACGGCTTCTTCTCGGGCCGGGGACAGACCTGGACCGTCCTCGGGATCGAGGCGGTCGGGACCTCAATCAACGTCGTCCTGGCGCAGATCCTGATCTTCGGCCGGTTCGGGGCGCCCGAACTGGGGATTGTCGGGGCTGGATGGGCGACGGTCGCCGGCTCCTGGGCCTCGGCGACGGTCGCGATGGCGCTTTTCCTCCGACCCTCGCTTCGTCGCGAGTTCCGGACCCTCACCGGATGGCGGTTCGAGCCGGAACTCTTCCTCCGACTCCTGAAGTACGGCGGGCCGGCTGGGGCACAGGTCTTCCTCGACGTCCTCGTCTTCCACGTCTTCATCCAGCTCGTCGGCCGGCTTGGTGAGGCCGTCACCGCTGCCACGACACTTGCCTTCCGGCTCAACATGGTCGCCTTCCTGCCCATGATGGGCATGGGACAGGCTATCTCGATCCTCGTCGGCCAGCGCCTCGGCGCCGATCGTCCCGACCTCGCCGAACGGTCTGCGTACACTGGACTACGTTGGGTCTTCGGCTACATGACCGCGGTAGCCTCGGTCTACTTATTCTTTCCCGGCCAATTGGTCGGCCTCTTCGAAGGGGGTCGTGATCCCGAGAGATTCGCGGCCGTCGCCGCCATCGTCCCGAAGCTTCTCGTTGGCGTTGCGATCTACTCGCTCTCCGACGCTGTGAACGTCTCCTTCTCCTTCGCGCTCCGGGGCGCCGGCGACACACGATTCGTCTCGCTTCTCACATTTACGCTCGCCTGGCCGATCATGGTTATTCCGACTTTCGTCATTGTGCAGAACGGCGGGAACATCTACTGGGCCTGGGGCTTTGCAACCGCCTATATCGTGGCGATGGCTGGCTGCTTCGCTCTGCGTTTCCGCTCCGGTCGCTGGAAATCGATGCGCGTCATCGAGCCCGCCGCCCTCGCGGGGTCGATACCTTCCGATTGATCGCGAGCGCCCCGAAGCACGGTTGATCCGAGGCCAACTCGAACGCGCAATTCTAGGCGTTATTGGCACATGAAGTGCTTGGTACCACGCCGTCGGTTTTCTTTGTCCGGTGGGCAGGAATCCGGCCGGGTCGGGTAAAGAACGTCGATCGATCCGGATCGTCGGCCCTGTCCGCCGCTTTCCGAACGTCGCCGATGGTCCGAGCGTACGGACCGGTCGGCGGGTCGGGCCCTCAGTTCCGAGTTTACCGAGGCAACCGTACCGGAAGGCAAGGGTCGGCCACGCCGTGATGCGGGCCGACCCCGCCGGCTCGAAAGGACAACTCCGATGTTGGTCAGAGACGCAATGGCGGGCTCGTGGTCGATCGTGCGCGCCGGTCTGGCTTCAAGGACGAGGAGGCCACGACCCCGGATACGTCCGGCCTTTCGGCTGGAGACCCTGGAGGGTCGTGCCCTGCTTTCGGTCGCTCCACCCGCTCCGCCCACGATTTTCGTGGTCGATCAGCCCGGTGACGCTGGCTCCGGCTCAGGGCAGAGTGGCGATATCCGTTACGCCCTCAAGCAGGCCGATCAGCAGTCCGGGGACAGCGTGATCGTCTTCGCGCCCAACCTCTTCGGACAGACGATCGACCTGAAATCCGGCCCGCTCCTGATCCACAAACTGTCGGGAAACCTGACAATCCTCGGCCCTGGTGTCAGGAACCTGACGATCTCCGGCGGCGGTCAATCCGGGGTCTTCCAGGTTGCCCCGATCTCGCATGCGACGATCGCAGGACTCACGATCACCGGTGGGTTCGATCCGCAGGGGGCCGGCATTGAGAATTTTGGGCAACTGAACCTGGTCGATCTCACAATCACGGGGAATGACGCGACAGAGATGGGCGGTGGCGGAGTCAACAACACTCTTTACGGTCAGTTGACAATCGACCAGAGCACCATCAGCGGCAATCTCTCGAATCTTGGCAACGGCGGTGGCATCGCCAACAGCGGGATCTTGACAATCAACGCGAGCACGATCAGCGGCAATACGGTCTCCCTCGCATCCGGCGGCGGGATCGCCAACACCGGCATGATGACCATCGGCGAGAGCACGATCGCCGATAACCAGTCCCTACTGCGGTTCGCTGGCGGGATTTATAACGATTCGACCCTGACACTGGCCGACGATACGATCAGCGCGAACACGTCCCGGTATTCGGGCGGCGGGCTGACCAACGTTGCACCGCTCGGGAGGGTCTCGATGAACAACACGATTGTCGATGGCAACCTCGCGCAAACCGATGCGAGCACCAACGACATCCTCGACAGTCGCGACCCTGTGGGTGTCCTGTTGACCGGCAGCCACGATCTGGTCGGGGCGGGCAATCTCGGCTTGCTCGCGAGTACCCTGGTCAACCCCAACCCGATGCTCGGCTCGCTCGCGGACAACGGCGGCCCGACTCAGACGATGGCCCTCGAGCCCGGGAGCCCAGCTCTGAATGTTGGCGACCCAACGTTGCTCCCGGCCGGCATCATCTTCGATCAGCGGGGGATGCCTTATCGGCGGGTCGTGGACGGCCAACTCGATATCGGCTCGTATCAGGTCCAGTCGGTCCGATACGGTCGCTCGATCCTCGCGAAGGACCACCCCACGACGCTGCCCGTACTCCCGCCTGTCATCGGGCTAACGGTCAGTCCGGAGCTCACGCCGCACAATACGCGCGGGTCGCGGCCTGTCGGCGGATGAGCCGGTCTCATCCGCGGCTGGGGAGAGCGGATTCCGGTCGCATTCCCCGGCCGCGGCAAGTCACTCGCAGGTGCCGTCCTCGGCTGGAAGAACAGCACATTCGCGGCCCGGATCGGACGGATGACCCTGGCGAACCTCGCCGAGCAGGTAGGTCGTCTTGTGCTGCGATTCATAATACGTCCGCATGATCAACTCGGATTGGATGCCGAGCAGAATGCTCATGATCCCGGCCAGACCAAACAATACCGTTAGCAAGGGCAGCGGGGTCTCGACGAACGGCTTCGACTTCGCCCCGGGGCCCCAGCCGAGATCCGGCCAGGGGAAGACATACTTGAAATAGAGCATCGCGGCAAAGCAGCCCAGGCTCAGCACAAAAGACCAAAGTCCGAACCGGCCGAAGAAGTGCAGTGGACGCTGCGAGTATCGCTGGAGAAAGCGGATCAGGATCAGGTCGAGGACGACGTTGAACGTCCGCCCAAGTCCATACTTGGTCCGGCCGGCGGTCCTTGGGCGGTGATTGACGATCAACTCGGCGACGCGAGCCCCCTGCCAGGCGGCGAAG
>DAHZZC010000148.1 GCA_027435495.1 Planctomycetales bacterium | reverse complement strand
CGCGATTTCTGGAACCGCTGGCATATTAGCCTGTCCAGATGGTTGCGTGATTATCTCTATATTAGCCTGGGTGGCAGCCGGGGTGGGAAGTGGCTCACGTACCGCAACCTTGTGCTGACGATGGCGATCGGCGGTCTCTGGCACGGGCGGGAGTGGACGTTCCTTCTCTGGGGGCTGTATCACGGGCTCTTGCTGGTCGCGCACCGGATCGCCTCACCCTGGCTGGAGCGGATCGACCCGGTCGACCCGGTGGATCGGGCCTGCTGGAAGGTGCTTCGGATCGTCGCGACGTTTCACCTTGTCTGCTTCGGATGGCTGCTTTTCCGGGCGCGGTCGGTGGATCAGGTGGTTACGATGCTTTCGGCGATGATCGGGCATCCGTCGATTCCGGCGGCTGCGTACCTGGTTCCGGTGCTGGTCGTGGTGGTCCCGCTCCTGGTGATCCAGTTTTTCCAGTACGTCGCTGACGATCTCGATGTCGTCGGGCGCACGCCCTGGTATGTCCGGAGCGCCTTCTACACCGCCGGCTTCTACGCGATTGTCCTCGGCGGGAACTTCGGCGGGCAGCAGTTCCTCTATTTTCAGTTTTGAGCCGGGTGCGGCCTCACCGAGGTTTCGTCTCGGTGGCCTTGCGGAGCAGGGTATCGACCTCACTCCAGAGGGCCAGCCAGTCGAGGCGTTCGGGGTTGGGGAGGGCCCCGAGTCCCTCGGGATCGCGGACGTCGATCAGGTCGGTGTCCTTCCGCCACTGTCGCATCGCCCGGATGGCGATGTCGCGGTTCTGCGGTGCGTCGGCCGCGAGGAGTCGAGACCAGGTCTCCAGGTCGACCTGGAGCCAGCGCAGGGCCCTGCGCCGAAGGTTGGCCGCGGCCTCGGCGTCGGGCCTCGGCTCGTCTGGCCTCTTGCCCGAGGCGGCCATCACGGATGTGCAGGCCGCGCGGAAGCGGTGCTGGAAGCGGCGATCGTCGCCGAGCGTCGGGTCGGCGTCGAGCGCCCAGGCCCAGTACCGGGCGGAGGCGACGTACCGGTTCTGCTCGGCGCAGATCCAGGCCAGGTCGATCGATTCGAGGGGGTTGGCCGGCTGGATGATGGCGGTCGGCCGGTTGGGTAGCCGACGGGTCCGGGCGGCCATGCGCTCGACGTGGGCGACCCAGGCCGCGGGATGCCAGTAGTCGGGGACGAGGTTCGGGCCCATTTGCTGGACCTCACGGATCAGGGCGAGGGCCTCGGTGTATTCGCCCTTCCTCTGGAGGGCCTTCGCCATCCCCAGGAGGAGCCGATGGTGCGAGGAGTCAGCGGACCGTAATCGGATGGCCTCGCGGTACTCGCGGATGGCTCCGTCGAGATTGCCTCGATCTCTCAGAATGGTGGCGAGGTTTTCGCAGATGGAGGAATCGTCGGGATGGGCTTTTCTCAGCGCGCGGCCCTCGGTTTCGGCTTCTTCCAGGCGACCGGCCCATCGCAGGCTATTGGCGAGGGAGGAATGGGCCGAGAGCTCGTCGGGATGAATCCGGATGGCCTCGCGTGCCTCGGCGACCGCCTCTTCGGGCCTTCTCTGGGCGAGCAGGGCCGAGCCGAGGACGAGATGGGTGGAGACGCTCCGGGGCCGGATGGCGACCGCTGTGGCCAGGTGTCGGACGGCCTCCTGAGGGTCGGGGAAGAGGTCGTCGCTGTAGACGTGCTCTTCCACGGGTTGGCCCAGGGCGCAGGCCAGTTCGAAGTGGACCCGGAAGTCGCCCGGATAGCGTCGGGCGGCTCTGCGCAGGACCGAGGCCGCCCGCTCGCCGTCGCCGCAGCCGAACTTGAGCTGACGGGCCAGCAGGAGGTGAGCCGGCGCGGGTTGATCCTCCAGTCCGGGCGCCTCGGCCATCTGTCGGAATCGGGCGATCGTTGCGGGGTCGTCCTTGCCGACTTCCTGCCGGAGCGCGAGCCGCCAGGGGTCGGGGTCGCCCTGGCGGGCGGCGGAAACGAGGCGTTTCCAGTCGGCCTCGGGCCGGTTTCTGGCCCGGCGGATGTAGGCCCAATCGTCGAGATATCCGGCGATCTCGATGGGATCGGTCCGGGACGCGATCCATTGGCCGGCCTGCTCGGGGCCGGTGGTGTCGAGGTCGAGCCCGGCGGTGCGGAAGGCGTGGGCATAGTCGGTGTCGGTCCGCTTTAGCTCGCGGTGCATCACCCGGGCGCCTCGGACGGATTCCAGCTCCTCCAGCAGGACCCGGTCGACCTCGATCTGCCGGGCCCGGTCGGCGGCGGTGGTCCGGTCTTGCTCGACCTCGGAGACCAGGGCGTTGACTCGCTCCGCGAGAGCGTCATTGGCCTCGCCCTGAGCGAGGAGACCCTCGGCCCGCTTCGCGGCTGCGAGCGCCGCCGACCATCGGCCGGCGTCGTCCGGCGGCGCCGATCGGGCCTCGCCGAGCAGTCGAGAGGCATCGGCGAGGGCCTCGTCGACGGCGCGGGCGGTCCTTGCCATCCGGTCGGCCCGTTGCCGTTGATTCCAGGCCAGGCCCCCGCCGCCGAGCAGGCCGGCCAGGATCAAGGCCGAGGCGACGACGGTCGTCACCTTGCGGCGGGCCCGTTCCTCGATGCGTTCCAGCTCGGCCCGCTGCAATCTCTCCTGAACGCCGGCCAGGTAGGCGGTCATCCGGTCGGAGACGGCGCCCGCCGTGGCGGGGCGGTCGTGGGCCTCGCGTGCCAGGCACTCCCTCGCCAGCGAGATCAGTTCGGGATCGGCTCCGGATGCGGCGAGCCGGGCGAGGGCGCCGGCCGTCTCGCCGAGCGCCGCGGTCCGCTGGATCTCGCCCGAGGTCCGGCCGACGAACGCCGGCTCGTCGGTGAGGATCTCGCAGAGGATCGAGCCCAGCGCGAAGACGTCGGCGCGCTCGTCGACCCGATCGATCTCGCCGCGGGCCTGCTCGGGGGCCATGTAGCTGGGCGTTCCCAGGACGGATCCCGCACGCGAGAGGTCGCTGTCGGCCGAGCCGCTCCGGGCCGTCGCGATGATGGTCTCGTCGTGCCGGTGTTTGCCGGCTCCGTCGTCGTCGTCGGTGCCTCCTCGGGCGAGGACCTTGGCGAGGCCCCAGTCCATCACTTGAACCTCGCCGAAGGCGCCGACCATCACGTTCGAGGGTTTGAGGTCGCGGTGGATCACGCCTCGGGCGTGGGCGTAGGCGACGGTCTGGGCCACGGCCTCGAAGATCGTGAGGAGCCGGGGGAGGCTGTCGCGGGGGTCCTTGCGGGCGGCGAGGAGTCGGGCGAGGGTGTCGCCCTTGACCAGCTTCATGCTGAAGAACGGTCGGCGGTCGGCCAGGGTCCCCATCTCGTAGATCGGGACGACGCCGGGGTGCTGGAGCTGGCCGCCGATTTGGGCCTCTTCGACGAAGCGGCGGACCATCCCGGGGTCGTCGCGAAAGTCTTCGCGGAGGACCTTCAGCGCCACGTCGCGGCCGAGGTCCGGGTCGCGACCCTTCAGGACGACCCCCATGCCACCGTGGGCGATCTCGCCGTCGATGCGGTAGCGGATCGTGGCGTCGGTGGGGGCGGCATCGGGGCGGACGACGGGGCCGAGCTCCTCGCCGGGGGCCGTGTCGCGGAGGAGCACCCGCGGGACGGGGCCGATCGACCGCGCGATCGTCTCGAGCGCCCGCGACTCGCCGGCGC
>DAHZZC010000147.1 GCA_027435495.1 Planctomycetales bacterium | reverse complement strand
TGCCCGGCGGCGAGCCGATCACCATCTTCGACGCCTCGCAGAAATACCAGGTCGAGGGCGTTCCGCTCTTGATCCTGGCGGGTAAAGAATACGGCTCGGGTTCGTCGCGCGACTGGGCGGCCAAGGGGCCGAAACTGCTCGGCATTCGTGCGGTGATCGCCGAGAGTTACGAGCGGATCCACCGGTCGAACCTGGTCGGCATGGGGATCTTGCCGTTGCAGTTCCTGCCGGGGCAGAGCGCGGAATCGCTCGGCCTGACCGGCGAAGAAGTCTTCGCGATCGAGGGGCTGCCGGAGGCCATCGCCGGACGGTTCGCCTCGGGCCGCGAGTTGCAGGTCACGGCGACCCCGCCACACGGGACGCCGGTCCGGTTCCGGGTGAGTGTCCGCATCGACACCCCGCAGGAGATCCGTTACTATGAGCATGGCGGGATCCTCCCGTATGTGCTCCGACAACTGCTCCACGGCGACTCGCACGGCCGTGCCAGCTAGCGACTTCGCCGTGAGTCGTCCTCCCCGTTGATCGAGCGCGCCCTACGGGCCCCAGACCCCATGCCGGGGCACTTGAATCCACCCGTTCCCGATACAATCAGGAGTCGCGATGATTACGGAGCAAGTGCAGACGGAGGCCAAACCCGTCGTAAACAAGACCCAGGCCCTGGTCTGGCTCCGCCAGATGATGCTGATCCGGCGCTTTGAGGAGCGTGCGGAGATGCTCTACCAAAAGGGCGGGAAAATCGGCGGGTTCTTCCACCAGTACAGCGGTCAGGAGCCGGTGGCGGTCGCCTCGATCGGGGTGCTTCGAGAGGAGGACTACGTCATCACGGCGTACCGCGACCACGGCCACGCGCTGGCCCGAGGAATGACGGCACGCGCCGGAATGGCCGAACTGCTGGGCAAGGCGACGGGCTGCTCCAAGGGGAAGGGCGGCTCCATGCACTTCTTCGACGCCGAGAAGGGGTTCCTCGGCGGACACGCCATCGTCGGCAGCCACATCGCCCTGGCGGCGGGCGTCGCCTTCGCGAGCAAGTATCGCGGCGAGGACCGCGTCTGCATCTGCTACATGGGCGACGGTGCCATCAACCAGGGCTCGGTCCACGAGACCCTGAACATGGCCGCCCTCTGGAAACTCCCGGTGATCTATGTCGTCGAAAACAATCTCTACGCGATGGGGACCTCGCTGGCGCGGTCGTCGTCGGTGCTGGACCTGACCGTCCGTTGCGCCGTCCCGTACGGCATCCCCGGCCACCAGATCAACGGCAACGACGTCGAGCTGATGGCCCGAACGACCCGAGAGGCCGCCAACCGGGCCCGCGCCGGCGAGGGGCCGACGTTCATCGAGGCCCAGACCTACCGCTACAAGGGCCACTCGATCAGCGACCCGGGTAAGTACCGCCAGAAAGAGGAACTGGACGAGGCGATCCGCCACGACCCGATCCTCGTTTACGAGAACATCCTCAAGGAGCGCGGCTGGATCGATCAGGAGGCCATCGACCGGATGCGCGAGGGCGTCAAGGAGGAGATTGAGGAGAGCATCGAGTTCGCCGAGGCGAGCGAGCAGCCGCCCCTCGAAGCCCTCTACGAAGACATCACGGTGGCCCCGTTCATCCCACAGGAGTGACCATGCCCGTCCTGACGTTCCGCGAGGCCCTCAATCAGGCCATGACCGAGGAGATGGAGCGCGACGACCGCGTCTTCCTGATGGGCGAGGAGGTCGCGCAGTACGACGGAGCCTACAAGGTCAGCCAGGGGATGCTCAAAAAGTTCGGCCCCAACCGGATCATCGACACGCCGATCTCCGAGGGCGGCTTCGCCGGCATCGGCATCGGCGCGGCGATGGTCGGGCTCCGGCCGATCGTCGAGTTCATGACCTTCAGCTTCAGCCTGGTGGCGATCGACCAGATCGTCAACAACGCGGCAAACATGCGGTACATGAGCGGCGGCCAGTTCGCCGTTCCAATCGTCTTCCGGGGCAGTTCAGGGATGGCCGGCTGCCTCGCCGCCACCCACTCGCACCGCCTCGAAGCCTGGTACGCCCAGATCCCCGGCCTCACCGTCGTTCTGCCCGGCACCCCGGCCGACGCCAAGGGCCTGCTCAAAAGCGCCATCCGGTCGGATGACCCCGTGGTCTTCATCGAACACGAGGTTCTCTATCACGAAAAGGGTGAGGTCCCCGAGGGCGAGCATGTCGTCCCGATCGGCAAGGCCGACATCAAACGAGAAGGCTCGGACGTCACGCTGATCACCTACTCGCGCTCGCTGAAGGCGACGCTCGCCGCCGCCGAAACGCTCGCCGAGGAAGGGATCGACGCCGAGGTCATCGACCTCCGGACCATCCGCCCGCTCGACCTCGAAACCCTGCTGGGCTCGATCGGAAAGACCCACCGGGGCGTGATCGTGGAAGAAGACTGGCCGTACTGCGGCCTGGGCGCCGGAATCGCCGACCGAATCACCCAGGCCGCCTTCGACGAACTCGACGCCCCGATCCGTCGGGTCGCCGCCAAGGACGCACCGATCCCGTACAACCGAACGCTGGAGGCCTCGATGCTCCCGTCGGTCGACCGGGTTGTCGCGGCCGTCAAGGATGTGATGTACGTCTGAAGCCGGCGTCGCGCGGGCGAGGTCGCAAGGATCCGCCCGCCGCGATCGTCCGCATCCCCCCCGCTGACATACCGACCGCCCAGGGAGAACCGACGTGCCGATCGAAGTGACGATGCCGAAGCTCAGCCCGACGATGGAGACCGGCGTGATCGCCCAGTGGCTGGTCAAGGTCGGGGACAAGATCAAGGAAGGGGACGTGCTGGCCGACATCGAAACCGATAAGGCCACCATGCAGATGAAGTCGTACGACGATGGCACGATCGTCCACATCGACCACGGCGCCGGCGACGAGGTGGCGCTCGGGCAGCGGGTGATGGTGCTCGCCAAAAAGAACGAGGACCCCAAAAAGGTCGCCGCCGACCTCGGTCTCGGCGGCGAGGCCAATGCCGCACCGAAAGCCGCCGCCCAGCGTGCCGAGGCCTCAACGCCCGTCGCCGCCGCGGCGGCGAGCGGCGTCGCGTCCACCGGCGGACTGGTCGCCGATCGGGCAGGCGGCAACGGCAACGGGCATCCCTCCTCGGACAACGGCCAGCAGGCCGCCGCCGTGCCCTCGCACGGTGGACGGGTCAAGGCAAGCCCGCTGGCCCGGAAGCTCGCCGCATCGGCCCAGGTCGAACTGGCCGGCATCCAGGGCTCCGGCCCGAACGGGCGGGTCGTCCGCCGCGACGTCGAGGCGGCCATCCAGGCCGGCCCCTCGAAGACCGCCGCCCCCCAGACCGCCCCGACCGCCACGGCCCCGATCGCCGCGCAGCGGATTCCGCACTCTCGAATGCGCAAGACGATCGCCCAGCGCATGATTCAGGCGAAGCAGACCGCCCCCGAGATCCACCTGACGGTCGACATCCGCGTCGACCGGCTGGTCGCCGCCCGCGAGGAGCTCAACAAACGGCTCGCTCGCGAGGGCGTGAAGCTCTCACTCGGCGACTTCGTCACCAAGGCCGTCGCCATGTCGCTCCGGGCCCATCCCGGCGTCAACGCCAGCTACGAGCCCGACGCGATCGTCCGCCACGGCGAGGTCAACATCGGGATCGCCGTGGCCTTGCCCGAGGGGCTGATCGTCCCGGTCCTGCACCGCGCCGATACCCTGGGCCTCCGCGAGATCCGGAAGCGGAGCGAGGCCCTGGCCGCCGCCGCCCGGTCCAACAACCTCAGCGGCG
>DAHZZC010000146.1 GCA_027435495.1 Planctomycetales bacterium | reverse complement strand
AGGGGCGTGAGCCGACGATCGAGGAAACCGCCCGCCCCGCGAACATCTCGGTCGAGGAGACGCGGCGGGTGATGAAAATCTCCCGCCATCCGATCTCGCTCGACCGTCCCGTCGGCGAGAGCGAGGACAGCTACTTCGGCGACTTCATCGAGGACGAGGCCGCCGAGAGCCCGATCAACGCCGCCACCCAGGAAATGCTCAAGGAGCAAATCGATCAGGTCCTCAAGACGCTGACCTACCGCGAGCGGGAGATCATCAAGCTCCGATACGGCCTGGGCGACGGCTACACCTACACGCTCGAAGAGGTCGGCCGGATCTTCAAGGTCACCCGAGAACGTGTCCGGCAAATCGAGGCCAAGGCTGTCCGGAAGCTTCAGCACCCCGTGAGAAGCCGGCAGCTTGAGGGCTTCCTTGAAAGTACGGGCTGAGAAGCCCCATCAAGCCCCGGACGCCTGGCGTCCGGGGCTTTTTTTGTCGGCCGACCCGAACTGGCGACGGACCGCCGATGCTCGAGCCGGCCGGGGAGACGATCCGCTGACCCCCCGATCCGACGAAGGAGCCTGTTCGATGTCCACGACCGCCGAGAGCCTCCGCGACCTGCACTCGCTCCACCAGCGTGCCAAGGCCCTGCGTGACCGGCTCAACTCGGGTCCTCGGACGCTCGCGGCCCGGCAGGCCGCCCTGGCGACGCGGCAAGCCGAGGTCGAGGCGGCCAAAAAAGCCCTCCAGGACGCCAAGCTGCACGTCAAAAAGCACGAGCATTCCCTCAAGGGCATCGAGTCCAAGATTGACGAGCTCACCGTCAAGCTCAACCAGGTCAAGAAGAACGAGGAGTACAAGGCCCTCCAGAACCAGATCGCGCACGACCAGAACACCAAGGGTAAGGTCGAGGAAGACATCCTCAACTCATTCGACGGGGTCGAAACCAAATCGGCCGAGGTCGCCCGGCTCGAGGCCGACCTGCAAAAATTCGCCAGCGAGGTCGATGCCCTCCGGAAGATGATCGACGACCAGTCCGCCGCTCAGAAGACCCAGCTTGCCGAACTCGAGGTCGCCATCACCCAGGCCGAGACCGCCATCCCCGAAGAGCATCGCGACCACTATCGACGGATCGTCTCCCGATACGGCGCCGACGCCCTGACCGCCTGTGAAGACGACTCCTGCCACGGCTGCTACACCTCGATCACTCCCCAGATGAAGAACGAGCTGATCAACAACAGCGGCCTGACCTTCTGCCTGAGCTGCGGACGACTCCTCTACTACGTCGCACCACAGCCATCAACGACCAAACGCACCGCGAAGGCTCGATGACCGCGCCTCCCCGGAAGTTGACTCGTTTTCTACCCCACTTATAATGCCTGGATATCTGGGCTCCATCGGCGGGGCGGCCCGTTCGATAACGCGGGTCCGTCCCGGGATTTTGGTCCATCTGTGAGGCATGCCAATGGCCGGCAACGTCAAGGAGTTTACGGACTCCAACTGGAAGTCTGAGGTGCTCGACTCGACCATCCCCGTCCTCGTCGACTTCTGGGCCCCCTGGTGCGGACCTTGCCGAACCCTCGGCCCCACAATCGAGAAGCTCGCCAGCGAGTACGAGGGACGGGTTAAGATCGGTAAGATGAACACAGACGAGAACATGGAGACGCCGGGTAGCCTTCGGATCACGGCGATCCCAACGGTCCTCTTCTTCCAAAACGGGCAAGAAGTCAAGGAGCTTCGCCTCGTCGGCGTCAATTCCGAGAGCAAGTTCCGGCTCAACATCGACAAGCTGGCCTCCTCCTGATTGCCCCCCGCACTCCGGAGTTCTCGTGCTCCCGTCCCGAGTCCTCGTGAAAA
Organism: Planctomycetales bacterium; assembly: GCA_027435495.1. Classification (GTDB taxonomy): domain Bacteria; phylum Planctomycetota; class Planctomycetia; order Isosphaerales; family Isosphaeraceae; genus JAKAUH01. The sequence continues at coordinate 135 of DAHZZC010000146.1, read as the reverse complement.
TCTGCGGCCTAACGCGCGTCGACGAGGCTGTCGCGTGCGCCCGGCTCGGGGCCGACTGGATCGGCCTGAACTTCCACCCGCCCTCGCCGCGATCGATTCTCCCGAAGCTTGCCGCGGAGATCGTCGCGGCGCTCC
>DAHZZC010000145.1 GCA_027435495.1 Planctomycetales bacterium | reverse complement strand
CCCCTGTTCAACGGAAAGGACCTGACCGGCTGGAAGTTCCGCGGAACCGACCTCGCCGGCAAGACGTCCACCAACGACGGCCGGTTCGTGGTCAGGGACGGCATCCTGGTCATCACCGGTTCGAAGGACCGGCCGCCGAAGATGGAGGAGATTGATACGGTCGACACCTTCGACGGCGATTTCACCCTTCGGCTCGAATTCCGGGCCGCACGCGGTGCCAACAGCGGCCTTCATCTTCGCGACAAGGTCTTCGCGCATCAGCTCCAGATCCGCGATTATCCGAGGGTCGGGCCGTACAGGACACTGAGGCAATATCGGGACGGCGAGTGGAACACGATCGAGGTGGTCGTCTCCGGCGACCGCGCCCGATGCACGTGCAACGATGAACTTCTCGAAGCCGCCCTCCCCATCCCCGAGAAGGGTCTGATCGCGCTGCAATCCGAGCTTAACGTCGTCGAATATCGGAATATCCGCCTTCGATCCGAGAGCGGCTCGATCAAGGTCCGGTGCGACATTCCCTATGCCGACTCGTCGGATCGGCTCCGAATGCTCGACGTCTATTCACCACCCGGTGCAAAGGGACTGCCGGTCGTCTTCTGGATTCACGGCGGCGGCTGGCAGGCTGGCGACAAGTCCGACGTCCAGCAGAAGCCAAGGGCGTTCGCCGACCGTGGTTTTGTCTTCGTCTCGACGAATTACCGGCTCCTGCCCCGCGTCGACATGGGGACCATCGTCCACGACGTCGCCAAAGCGATCCGATGGGTCCACGATCACATCGAAGAATACGGAGGCGATCCAGATCGCATCCTCGTGATGGGTCACTCAGCCGGCGCGCAACTCGCCGCGTTGATCTGCACCGACGACCGCTATCTCAAGACCGAGGGGCTCTCGCTCGGGATCCTGAAGGGATGCGTTCCGGTGGATGGCGACACATTCGACATCCCGGCGATCATCGAGACAGCCGAGACGCGTCAACGGGTCCACGGTCTTCCACTGCCGCGATTCGGCCACCGCGAGAAGTTCGGCAACGACCCGGCGAAGCACCGCGATTTCTCCGCCGTCACACATGTCTCCGGCGGCAAGAGCATCCCACCGTTCCTGATCCTGCACATCGCCGCGAACCCCGACACCACCGTCCAGGCGCGCCGACTCGCCGAGGCACTGAAGGGTGCGGGGATCCCGGCGCGGGTCGTAACCGCGCGCGAACTCACCCACAGCCAGATCAACGCCCAGCTCGGCTTCCCCGATGATCCGGCGACAAAGGAGCTTTTCCCGTTCGTCGATCAGGCGATCGGCAAGCAATAGCCCGTCGGTGTCGGAATCCAGGATTACGGGTCCTCGTTTCATGATCGCTCCATGGAGGTAAGTCCTCAATGAGTCGCCTCGCGTTGGTCTCCATCTGGGGAGCCGTGCTCGTTTCGGTCTTACCTGCGCTCGCCGGGTCGGTCCAGGCCGCGGATCGGCGACGTCCCAATGTCGTCCTCATCATCGCCGACGACATGGCCTGGGACGACTGCGGAGCCTACGGAAACCGCAAAATCCGGACGCCGAACATCGACCGCCTGGCGCGGGAGGGGATGCGGTTTGACCGGGCCTATGTCACAACCAGTTCGTGCAGCCCTAGCCGCTCGAGTATCCTCACCGGCCGCTACCCGCATAACACCGGGGCCGAGGAACTACACTGGCCGCTGCCGGCCGAGCAGGTTACGTTTACCGAGAAGTTGAAGGCATCCGGCTACTGGACCGCTGCCGCGGGCAAGTGGCACCTGGGTAACGCTGTCAAGAATCGGTTCGACTTGATCCGCGAGGCGAATCCGATGGGTTTCCAGCTCGGGACCGGGGCGGATGCCCGGACCCGGATGACGGCCGGCGATTCGGGAGCCATCCAGAGCGGCAGTGAGCAGTGGGTGCCCGTCCTGAGGGACCGACCCCGCGACAAACCGTTCGTCCTCTGGCTGGCCTCTCTCGACCCGCATCGAGACTATCAGTCCGGAACCATCCCCAGGCCGTATGGCCCCGAGGATGTCGACGTCCCGCCGTATTTGCCCGACGTGCCCGAGGTCCGCAGGGACCTGGCGCTCTATTACGACGAGATCAGCCGCCTGGACCATTACGTCGGCGAGGTACTGGCCGAACTGGACCGACAGGAGATCGCCGGTGAGACGCTGGTCCTGTTCCTCAGCGACAACGGGCGGCCGTTTCCCCGATGCAAGACTACCCTCTACGAGAGCGGGATCCGGACTCCGCTCCTCGTCCGATGGCCGGGGCACATTCCCCCCGGTAGCCGAGCCAGCGGACTGGTCAGCACGATCGACATTGCCCCGACCGTGCTCAAGCTGGCCGGCATCGAGCCCGGTCCGACCTTCCAGGGCAAGGATCTCTCGCCGATCTTCCAAGACCCGGCGGTGCGGATCCACCAGACGATTTTCGCCGAG
>DAHZZC010000144.1 GCA_027435495.1 Planctomycetales bacterium | reverse complement strand
CGGAATCCGCGACCTGTCGAGCCGGTTCGATCGGCCGGGAAATCCGGTCGTATCCGATTCCTCGAGTCGCTTGCCAACCAATGGCCCAATGAGAGTCCGCCATCGCCATGGTTGGGACGAGGTCCAGGTAGAAACCACCGTCTCTTCTCGAAGGACCGGCTTCAATGGACTTCGTTCTGAAGAACCGGCCCGGTGGCGCTACTCCCGCGCTGGACCTTTCGAAGATTGGGGAGTGAAAAGCCGCAGGCCGACGCGATTCGCTCCGAGAGGTCTCGGAACGCGCGGTGGCTGGCCTGGACAGCGGCGGCATGCCCGCCGATCGCCCCGTCTGCCGGCTTGAGTGCAAACATTGGCTTATGAGCTTCCTGGGCCATCGGCGCGAGGCTTCGATAGTTCTTCAGAACCGCGAGGGCCATCGGATCTGGATCGGGAATCTCCTCCGAATCCGGGCGTCCGAGCACTTCCTTGTAATAAACCCTCGGGATACGTTCGATCCAACGACGATAGGCGGCGACGTGGTAGTTCTCTCGCACGGAAGGCTGCATCACAACATAACCCACCGGATTCATATCCCCCGTTGGGATGGTGAGTGGAAGGTCCGGAAGCAGTTGGCTCCGATGCTCCTTGCGGCGTGCCCAACCGAGACGCCAGGATCGAAGCGTCGGTCCGAGATTACGTAGGCCCTGTAGCGAGAAGAGGTCGGCCGCGAGTGGGATCACCACATGATCGGCGGAAACCAGGACCGCCCGGTTCATCGCGCCAAGATTTGGTCCGACATCGATCAGGACCAGTTCGGCTCCACGCTGAATCGCCGCCTTTTCCATGATCCGATAAAAAGCCGTCGTGACCCGAAAGGCGTCCGAAGCGTCGGCGGTATTGTCATCGGTGCAACGCCCCCAGGTCTCCGACAGGCGGTCCTCGAAGAGGCTCAGCCCAAGATCGCCCGGGACCAGACCGATGCGGGAATCGATCTCGATGGGTTCGGGCGGCCTGATGTCACCGAGTCTTTCTAGGAGCGGCTGAATCAAGCCGCGGATCGTCGGTATGGAACGCTCGCCCTCCCACAACCCGATCAATTGCTCATCGTCCAGGAACGATGACGTCAAATTGGACTGCGGATCCAGGTCGATCGCCACCACGTTGACGCCCAGCTCGGCGAACATCCAGCTCAGATGGTAAACAAGCGAGGTCTTGCCGACTCCACCCTTGTTATTGAAGAAGGCCAGCGTTTTCATGGGCGCCTCGGGACCGTCGCCAGGAAAAAATGAGGGCTCGGATCGAAGATTGCTGGCGGTGAACCATTCTGCTGGGCCTCTCTCTGTACGACCTTGATACCCCGCCCGAAGCGATTCACGAACCCGAGGACCTTGCCGGCCTCCGCAAGGACCGGGTTGCGATAGGCGGTCCCGTCCGGGAACTGCTCGGGGGTAAGATCGCCGAAGAGCCCGCCCGGATTCTGAATCTCGATCCGATCGCGATAGTGGTTGATCAGGATCGGTGTGGTGGAATCTTCATAATTCCGGTGAATCACCGCGTTCATGAAGAGCTCACGCATTCCCCGGGGCGGATAATCAAAGACCGCCGTTTCTGAGAGATCGGAGCGTAGGAGCGGCCTCTTCTCGGCGATCTCCAGCGTGAGCCGGCTGAGGTCACGCATCACGTCCAGCAAATCGCCCACGATCCTCCGTTCTTGCAGAACTTCGTCGGCCTGAGATTCGCCAGCATACTGAACGTATTGTACGTAAGCACCCGGGAAGAATGCCAGGGGATTGCCACCAAAGAGCAGGACACCCGCATTCGTGGGGCAGCCGACCCTCAGATCGTAGAACCGTAGGGAGGCCAGTTGAAGATCCAGCGTTCGATCGTTCTCATCAATGACATCGTAGGCAACCGCACTCCGCCGCTAGGTGAGGGTAAAGAGATCGAGAGCAAGATCCTCCAGCGACGCTTCCCGGCAGGGGCGTGCATCCCATGTCCGGGCCCGATCGACCCGGCGCTCGGAGAGAATGCGCTCCTCGGTCGGGGTCGCGTGGCCACGACGAGGGCCCACACGGATGCAGGTTCGCCCACGATACCGGACGGGGGGCATGTCGGACGGAAAAACCTCCACGACAGCCATCTCGCCACCGCCAATTTCCCATTTCTCGACGTTCATGGTCGGCAAGGGCTGGATGTTTCCATCCGATCGTATTGCGGCGAGGCACTGGAGTATTTCGTCCGTGATCGTCGCGCCGCTGGCCCGGCCGTCGGGTGTCGCCCCGACGAAGAGATAGCCGGGCTTCCCGGTGTTCGCCAGATCATTGGCGAAGGAGCAGATGGCTTCCGCGAATTTGTCGGTATCCTTCAGCGAGATGGTACGCTCAGTACGATCCGACTCCACATCCACGAGCCACTTCTCAAGTTCCGATCGATTCATCAGAATCCAGCTCCACCTTGCCTGTTTAAGCCCTGGCAAGGCACGTATCCTCTCGGAAGACGACCCTGGGCCGAGATTTCGCCTGGGGCCCCGAACCGATGGAAGTCGAAGGGCGGAACGGGGGGCCCGGACTTCGCGGTTGCTCCCCGTTCGATCCAGGATAGCGGCTTTTGCCGGCTTCAGCGAGGGTTCGCGAGGATCGGCTCGTCCCGTCGATCACCCTTCAATTCGGACGCCCGCCGCCTTCAACGCGTCGATCTGGCCCTTGCGGGCAGCGTCGGAGAGCGGGTTCCCTTCGATGTAGAGCCGCAAATAGGGCGCGAAGAGCTTCGAGCCGGCGGCGTCGGCCTTCGCGGCGTCCGCGAGCGGCTTCAGGTCCTTGATCTTGTTCCGCCAGAGGATCAGGATCTTCAGATCGGTGAGCTTTGCGATCGGGGCGATGTCCTCAACCTGGTTCTCGCCGAGGTCGAGCGTCGACAGCTTCGTCAGCTTCGCCACAACCTTGACATCCTTCACACGATTGCCGGGGACCGAGAGCGTCCAGAGCTTCGAGAGCGAGGCCAATGGGGCGAGGTCGGTAATCGCGTTCTTGCCGAGGTAGAGGGAATTGAGACTCGTCAGGCTGGCGAGCGTATCCAGCTTCTCGACCTTGTTACCAGAGAGTTGCAGGTATTGAAGACCCTTCAGGTTCGCCAGCGGGGCGATGTCCTGGATCTGGTTCTCCGAGAGGTCGAGCCACTGGAGATTGGTCAGGTCCTTTAGCGGCTTCAGGTCGACGATCTTGTTCCGGTCGAGCTTGAGCTGGGCCAGGTTCTTGCACTTCTCCAGTCCGGTGAGATCCTTGATCTCCTTGCCGGTGGCCTCCAGAAAGTAGACGTTTTGCAGCTTCTCGTCGGTCAACTCGACCTTGGGCTCATGCTTGAGGACGTCTCGAATGGCAGCCTCAAGGTTCCGGTCGGTAAAGGGCGAGGCAGCGCGGGCGGCGGGGGCGAGTGCCATCAGGGCGAGGGCCGTCGCGACGGCGATCGGCCGACGGGCGGGTCGGATCATGGCGGGTTCCTCCGGCGGGTGGTCGATCAAACCGGGATCAGGTCGATCCGGTGCGGCCGGTCGTCGGCCGCGATCGCTTCGAGCATACGAGGAGCCCCGGCCGGAGGAAAGAGGCGCGCGCGTCGAGCGGGCGGGCCGGTCAGGGGAAATACTTCGCGGCCATCCGGCGGAGGAACGCCAGTGATTCGGCCATCTCTTCCATCCCATTCATCCCGTCCTCGATGCTCACCCATCCCCGATAGTTGTGTTCGGCGAGGATCCGGAATATGGTCTCGTAATCGTTCAGCCCCTTGCCGGTGACGCCGTGTCGGAGGTTGGGCGAGTAGCCGAGGGTGCCGTCGGCCTGACGAAGCTCGTCGAGTGTCGTCCCCTCAGCAAGATATCGGTCGCTGGCGTGCATGCTGACGACCCGGTCGGCGACCGCCTTCAACAACGCGATCGGGTCATCGCCCGCGACGATCGCGTTCGAGGGGTCGTACTGGACACCGAAGTGGTCGCGGTCGGCGATCGCCGCAACCAGTTCCAGAAAGACGTCCTGCTTCTGGGCAAACTCGGGATAGGTCCAGAAGCCGTCCTTGTAATGGTTTTCGAGCCCGAGGACGACGTCGTGCGTCCGGGCCTCGGGCAGCACCTTCTCGATGCATTCGACGACCCATTCGAGCCCCTGCTCGCGGCCGACCTCCGGGTATCGCTGACCCGAAAGGACTCGGCAGACGGCCCGCGGCCCCCCCAGCCGGCGCGTCACGGCAACCAGCTCGACTTCTCGATCGACGGCCCGCTTCCGGGCGTCGGGATCGGGATTGGTGAAGTCGGGCGAGCAGCAGAGCATCGGCATCGCGAACCCCGCCGTCCGGATCGCCTCCCCCACCCGATCGATGTAGCCCGGCTCCAAACTCTCGAAGAAGCCGTCGTACATCTCCAGCCCGTCGGCATCGAGCGACCGGGCTATCTCGATCCACTCGAACACCGACATGCTCCGATCGCCCGCGATTCGGTCGATGTAACACTTTGGAAATGCAGAAATCTTCATTTCATTGGTTCTTGGTAATTGGTTCTTGGTAATTAGTCCAGACCGTGTCCGACGGCGCGGGCGAAAGTCGTTCTCGCGAGAAGAATGGACCGCTGGGCTTCAGATACCAGACACCAATGACCCTGGGAGTTACGCAGTTGGCCGTGGGGCCAGTCAGCCGGAGGTCAAACCAGGCGAAAGAACAAGGAACTGGTAAGATCTTCTCCCTTGCCTATCCCGCCAGGATCCCAAAGAACGACAGCCAGCGAGCCTCTGAAACCCTCAGCCGCGTAACTACTTTACCAATTACCAATTACCAGAAGTTAGTGTCTCTTCCAGACGGAGAGCAAATCGTCAGAGGCACGCTCGCGGATGCCGTTGTCGGAGAGAACCTCGTCTGTGGCGGCGAGGGCTTCCTTGTGGTTGAAGACGATGGTCTCGCTGGCCTGGTCGTCGAAGCTGATGGTGGTGAATTTTTCTTTCGAGTCGCGGAGGAGTTCCACCATGTGCTTGAGGTTCTTGACGTGGATGCCGTTGACCTCCTTGACGACCTTGTAGCTGGGGTTATCGTACCCCTTGGCGATCCGGTGGGGGAACATCGGGGCTGCGACGATCACGAGTTGCTCGCCCTCCACCTTCGGGTAGTCACCACGGCGGGTGACCAGCGGGCTGCCGATGAGCGCGAGGGTGGACGAGACCCGCCCGAGCGCCGAGGCCAGCTCGCTGTGAACCGGCGAGAAGACCAGCGGGCCGTAAATGAAGTACGAGGGGTAAGTGCCGCGCAGGGGCTCAATCAGGCGGGGATAATGCGGCTTGACCGGCAGGTCGATGTGCATCGTCTTCCCGTGGCGGATGACCGTCAGCGGGACCTTGCCGTCCTTCGCCAGTTTCTGGACGAGGTACTGGAACCGGAGCCGCAACTGGCCGTTGATCGAGACCATCCCGGTGTTGTCGATCAGGTAGTCGCCGATTTTCGTGATGAGGTCGAAGTGCTTCAGCGGGTCGGCGGGATCCGCGGGGTTGGGTGACTGGACGACCATGCCCTGGGTCTTGCGGTCGACGCCGAGGAAGGCACGGAGGGCGTCGTTCTCGAGCGTCTGAAGGGGCTCGTACATTGCCGGTTTGCCATCATAATGGCCATCGGCGACGTCCTTGAGGAAGAGGCCCACTTCCTCGCTTGGGATGATGTAGCCGATGTTGTCGGCCATGGCGACCTTGCTGAAGACGACGCCAATCATCTTGCCGTCGATAAGGGCTGGTCCGCCGCTGTTCCCCGGGTTGATGGCGGCGTCGATTTGCACCCGAACGCCGGCGGTGTTGTCGCCGTATCCGGTGTACTCGATCCGAGAGACAATTCCCTTGGTGATCGAGAGCGTTGTGCCGCCCTGCGGATACCCGTAGGCGAGGACCGAGGCCTTCACCTCGGGCAGGGCCGTCGTGCGGGGCATGGGGGCCCGCTTCTCGAAGAACGATTCATCTTCGAGGGTAAGCACAGCCAGGTCGATCCCCGGGCTGACCGCGAGAACTTTCGCGGGCAGCTTTTCACTCGATTGGCCTCCCTCGACGAAGAGCTGGCTGGCATAGGTGACGACGTGGGCATTC
>DAHZZC010000143.1 GCA_027435495.1 Planctomycetales bacterium | reverse complement strand
TCAGGGCTCTCGCCAACCGTAAGCTGGCGATAGAACTGGGAAGCCATCCGATTCGTCGGACGGTCGAACCGGAAAGCTCCCTGCTTTAGCGGAGAGTTGCTTACTCGCTGGTGTTCCCAGGCGGCGGCCCTTCCTGGTATTCTGATGAGCCGTGGAGCGGGCTGCGCGGCCCGGTCCGAATCGTAAAGGTCGGCGCGGATCGGGTTGGACCGGGGACGGATGGACGAGTTGACGGTCGGATTGATCGGGCTGGGAACGGTCGGGACTGGTGTGGCGCGGCTGCTGACCGAGCATCGCGACCGCCTGGAGCGCAGGGCTGGCCGGCCGATCCGCTGGAAATGGGCCGCGGTCCGCGACCCTCACAAGCCGAGAGAGATCCGGCTCGACGGTGTCCGGATCGTGCAGGACGCCGGAGCGATCGTCAACGATCCCGAGGTGGATGTTGTCATCGAGGCGATGGGCGGTACCGAGGACGCCCTTCGATACACGCTGGCCGCACTCGACGCCGGTAAGGACGTTGTAACCGCCAACAAGGCACTCATCGCCGAGCACGGACGAGAGGTCTTCGAGCGAGCGCGCGAGACGGACCGGGCGGTTGCGTTCGAGGGGAGCGTGGGCGGCGGAATTCCGATTGTCCAGTCACTCGGGGTCGCGCTGGCCGCCAACCAGGTCCTGGCGATCGCCGCCATCCTCAACGGAACCTGCAACTTCATCCTGACCCGGATGACGGCCGAGGGATTGCCTTACGAGGACGTTCTGAAGCAGGCACAGAAGCTGGGCTACGCCGAGGCCGACCCGACGCTCGACGTCGACGGGACCGACACCGCGCACAAGCTCGCGATCCTGGCCCAGCTCGCGTTCGAGGCCGACGTCCGGCTCGGCGAGATCCCGAGGCAAGGGATCGACCGGCTCCAGGCGGCCGACATCAAGTATGCCGCCGAACTCGGCTACGCGGTCAAGCTGCTGGCGCTGGCGAAGTACTCGCCAGCCGGGCTGGAAATGCGGGTCGCACCGACGCTTGTCCGTCGAGGGACGCCGCTGGCCGAGGTCCACGGGCCGTACAATGCCGTCCGGGTGGTCGGCGACGCGGTCGGCGATACGCTTTTTTACGGGAGGGGTGCGGGCTCGATGCCGACCGCCTCGGCCGTCGTCGGCGATTTGCTCCAGGTGGCGACCGGACGGGCCGCGATGGTGAGCCGCTCGCGGCCACTCTGGCGCTCAACCGCGCCGGCGATCCCGATCGTCTCACCCCGCGACGTTCGGAGCCGGTATTATCTCCGGTTCACCATCGCCGACCGCCCGGGTGTGCTGGGGAGGCTGGCGCAGGTTCTCGGCGAGCGAGGGATCAGCATCGCCAGCGTGATCCAGCACGAGCCGGGTGAAGACGCGCCGGAGCCGAGCCCTGTCCCGCTCGTGATCATGACGCACCTCGCCGTTCAGGCCGACCTCCACGCCGCTCTCGACGTGATCGATCGCCTGGAAGTCGTCCACGCACCAAGCGTCTGGCTGGGGGTCGAGGAATGACCGGCTTCACTTACCCGCCATCCCACCGCTAAGATCTTTGTTTCGCGGTCTCTCGAACCGACCGGGTCGTCTTCTCCAACCGAGCCTTCCGACCGATGCCCAGCGCACCCAAGTTTGTCATCGTGATCCCCGATGGTGCCGCCGACGAGCCATTCGATGGGCTTGGGGGCCGAACCGCGCTCCAGGCCGCGACGATCCCCCAGATGGACCGCGTCGCAAGCGAGGGGATCGTCGGCCGGTCGCGGAACGTCCCCGATCGGTTCCTTCCGGCCAGCGACGTCGCCACATTGAGCCTCTTCGGCTACGACCCCGAGGCCTTCTACACCGGCCGGGCCCCGCTCGAAGCCGCCGCGATGGGGATCGCGCTTGGGCCCGACGACTGGGCGATTCGCTGCAATTTGATGAACATCCAGGACGGCCGGCTCGCCGATTTTACCGCCGGGCACATCACCAGCGAGGAAGGCGCCCCTCTGATCGAGGCCATCGGCGCTGCGATTGGGCGGCCCGGGATCGAGTTCCGCCCAGGTGTCAGCTATCGCAACCTGATGATCTATCGGGGGAGCCCCGATGACCGCCCGTTCGGCCCTGAGACGGTGACCGACCCGCCCCACGACCACCCCGAC
>DAHZZC010000142.1 GCA_027435495.1 Planctomycetales bacterium | reverse complement strand
AACCCGAGGGTCGACGAGCCATGTCCCCCCGATCGCGAGCCGCCAATGCCCGACGGTCCCAACGATTTCACCCGTTCCTCCACGGGCTCGAGGACCGGATTGTTCTGAGCAACAGCCTTTACAACTATTCCGGCATCTCCGGGATCGCGATTGATACCTCGGGCCAGATCTTCGTAAGCTACGACAATTCCGGGACGTCTGGCCAGCAGCAGGCAATCGCCGAGATTGTCGGGACCGGATCGCCCACCAATGCCTCGCTTTTCACCTCGCCCGGCTCGCCTGGCGCACTGCTGATGGCTGGGACCTCGGCTGCGATCCCGTTGGTCGTCGCCGGCGATCTTCTCGAACTGCTCCCCAACGGCGAACTCTACGCCATCGATGCGACGACCGGTGCCGGCACGCTGGTCGACAACCTCTCCAGCTACAGTGCCGACACGTCGAAGGCTTACGACATCCAGACGGGCACCACCGGCAGCCTCTCGGGTCCCTTGAGCCTCGCGGGTGCCACCTTCGGCGACTTCGGCGTGTACGGCGATTCGCTGGTGGCCGCGGTGCAGGTCGGCGGCGAGGACCTCGTCGTCCGTGTGACCTACGCCAGCTCGACCGGCGCCGCGGCGGTCCTGGCCGATTCGTCGACGATCGACGGACTGGCGACCCCCGGCGGCGTGGCGGTCGACTCAAAAGGAACCGTGCTGGCGACGCTCCCCTATCAGGTGCCGGGGACGTCGACGACGATCCACGTCGCGGTTGGGCTCGGTATCACGTTCGACCAGGGTTTGGGGCCGTCGCCCTTTCTGCCGAACCTGGGCCTCACGGCCATCCCGAATATCCAGAGTTCGGCGATCACGGTCGACGCGCAGGATAACTTCCTGCTGGCCGCCTCTGACTCCTCGCTCTACGGCGGCGGGTCAGGAATCATCCACATCAACGGATCGCTCTCGGCCTTCCTCGCCGATCCGGTTTCGGGTGGAACCGCGAGCCCGGCCGGAATCGCGTTCCAGGTTGCCAACGGCTCAAACGAGCTGGCCTTCACCGATTCTGTCTCAGGCGGCTACACGACTGCCGGCGAGCTTTCGCTGTTCAGCGGGCAGGTGACGCCGGCAGAGCTTCGGTCGGCGTACGGCATCAACCAGATCGCGCTGAAGTCGCCCGGCGGCGGGATGATCGTCGGCGACGGCACCGGCCAGACGATCGCAATTGTCGAGGAGGGCATCGATCCGACCCTCGCCGCCGATCTTGCCACCTTCGACAGCTACTTCGGCATTCCCGCGCCTCCAGGTTTTCAGATCGTTAACCAGTATGGGTCAACGACCCAAAATCTCTCGATTGTGGGAGAGGCGTCGCTGGACGTTGAATGGGCGCACGCGATCGCTCCGGGCGCCTCGATCGTCGTGGTGAATTCGGCCTACGATCCGTACGACTCGGTCATCTCGTTCCAGAACCTGATGGCCGCGATGCGACAGGCGGCGCAGATTCCGGGGGTCTCGGTCGTGAGCCTTAGCTACGGTCTTCCCGAGTCGTCGGTGGCCTCGATGGGCGTGAGCGAGTCGGCCATTGACGCGACCTTGAACGTCCCCGGGGTCACATTCGTTGTCGCGGCTGGCGACTCGGGGATTTACGCGAGCGGGACGAATCAGGCAGTCGCCGACTACCCAGCCGCCTCGCCAAATGTGCTGGCTGTGGGCGGGACCTCGGTGACCATAGGCAGTTCGGGGATCTACCCCGGGACCGGCCCCACGGGCGAGGTTGCGTGGGGGAGCGGGACGACGAGCGGGATCTACGGTGGTGGTGGTGGTGGAATGAGCTCGGTCGAGCCGCAACCGAGCTGGCAGGCGGGCGTCGTTCCCGCGTCGCTTGACCCAACCGGTGCGCGGACGCTGCCCGACGTCTCGATCGACTCGGGCTCGGCCCAGCCGTACGACGTTTTCACCAGCACGCTTGCCGGCTCGTCGGTCTCATCGAACGCGGTCGGCTGGCTCGGCGACGCCGGAACCAGTGCCGCTGCTCCGATCTGGGCCGGGCTGATCGCGATCGCCGACCAGGGCCGCGCCCTGTTCGGCGCCTCGCCGCTGAGCGGTCCCACGCAGACCCTCCCCGCTCTCTATTCGCTGCCCTCGTCCGATTTCCACGACATCGTCAACGGGAACAACGGCGCCCCGGCCGGACCTGGCTACGACCTGGCGACCGGACTCGGTACTCCAGTTGCCAACCTGCTCGTTCCCGCGCTGGCGAGCTATCAACTCGGGGGCGCGGTGGTGATCCAGTCGCCACCGCCACCGAGCGTCGCCGCTGGCGTGCCGTTCAGTCTGAGCGTCCGCGTGGTTGACTCATCGGGAACTCCGGTCAACGGCGGGACGGCCGTCATCGCACTGGCGGGTGGACCGGCCGGTGCGGTCCTCGGAGGCAACCTCGCGGCGCCGGTGGTCAATGGGTTGGCGACCTTCTCCGGATTGACGCTGGTCGGACCGGCCGCCAGCTACGCGCTGGCCGTCGCCGATGCGGTGGTCAGCGGCACCGCCGCGACCATCGCGATTGCCATCCAGGCCGCGACCTCGCCCACGGGGCCGACCTCGCCGACATCGGGCGGTCTGGCTCCTCTTGCGATTGTGGCCGAGCAGCCGGTTTACCAACGGCGATTCAACCGTCGAGGACGACCGGTTGGCAAGGCGACGCTCTCCGGGTTCACACTTCAATTTCAGGGCGTGTCCTCGGCGTCGGCCGTCTCCGA
>DAHZZC010000141.1 GCA_027435495.1 Planctomycetales bacterium | reverse complement strand
GGTGTTTTGGAGCGCGGACCTCCTGGGAGCGATTACATGCGTCATGTCTTGTTTGCCTTGGCCGTGGTCTCGATTGCCGCGGTTCTCACGGGCGCGACCGTCATGAGCCAGACGGGTCGGAAGGAAACCGTGGAGCCGACGGGGTGGCACCCCATCTTTGACGGCAAGAGCCTCGACGGCTGGGAGCATATCGGGCCAGGAAAGATGGTCCTTGAGGACGGGATGATTCGGACCGAGGGCGGCATGGGGCTGCTCTGGTACACGAAGGAAAAGCTGGGCGACTGCGTGATTCGGGTCGTCTACAAGACCGGCGGTCAGGAGGCGAACTCAGGCGTCTACGTCCGGATCGCCGAGAAACCGAAGGACCCCTGGTACGCCGTGCATCATGGCTTCGAGATCCAGATTAGCGACACCAGCGACGAATTCCACGGGACCGGCGCCATCTATTCCATGTCGAAGAGCACAGGCCGGCCAGCGAAGCCGACAGGCGAGTGGAACACGATGGAGATCGTCCTCCGTGGGCAGGAGATCCTGGTGAATCTCAACGGGGCCCAGGTGAACAAATTCAACCCCGAGACGGCGAAGGTCCCTGAGCGGACGAAGGAATACGAGCCGGAGCGCGGGCCACGGCCGACCTCGGGCTACATCGGCCTCCAGAACCACGGCGACGTCACCGGGAACCAGGCGGTTTATTTCAAGGAAGTCAGCGTTCGTCCAGTCTCTCGGAGCGACCGCTCGAAGTTCTGAGGGAGTATCCCGACAGGCTCGCGGAGAACCGGGACATCGACCGCGTCCCGGGATCTCCGCGGAGATTTCCAAGGAAATCCCCGCCTTGACGACCCGCGGTGACCTGGTTTATACCACGAATCCCGACCGAATGGGTCGATGCAGGTCCATCCCGAGACGCGACTGCGTCACGGTCTGGGCCGATGCGGGCGACGGGATTCCGCCTGGATTCGAGCCGATGCCGGTCGTCTTGCCGCCCCGTCGCGACCCGACATGACCGACGATTCGGCGTGGGACCTCCGCGCCGGATGATCCCGATCCCTCGACGCCCGGGCGACTGTCCCGGAAAGGTGAACCGATGAGCGGCGATACCGGCCCGGGCCCGTTTTACCTCGGGATCGACCTCGGCGGCACCAACATCAAAAGCGGCGTCGTGGATGACTCGGGCACCCCCCGGTCCGCGATCAGCGTGCCGACCCACGCGAACGAGGGCGGCCGCGCTGGGATCGAACACCTCGCCGAGGCGGGCCGGAAGGCAGTCGAGGCCAGCGGAATCTCCTGGGATCAGATCGTCGGCGTTGGCCTGGGCTCGCCCGGCACGATGGACATCCCCGCCGGAATGCTCCTCGAGCCCCCCAACCTTCACGGCTGGGAGAACCTGCCGATCCGCGACCTCCTCGCCGAGAAGCTCAACAAGCCGGTCGTCCTCCAGAACGACGGCAACGCCGCCGCCTACGGCGAATACTGGGCCGGCGCCGGTCGGGGCTCGCACAGCCTCGTCATGTTCACCCTCGGGACCGGGATCGGCAGCGGGATCGTCATCGAGGGACTGATCCACGAGGGCCGACACAGCCACGGCGCCGAGTGCGGTCACATGATCATCGAAATGAGCGGCGGCCGAATGTGCTCCTGCGGCCACCCCGGCCACCTCGAAGCGTACGCCTCGGCGACCTCGCTGGTGAAGCGAGCGCTCGAGGCCCTCGATCAGACCGACGAACCCAGCTCTCTCCGACTGCTTCCACACGAACAGGTTACCAGCCGGGCGATCAACGAGGCCGCCGACGCCGGCGATGTCCTGGGCGCTCGTCTGATGAAGGAGACGGCCTATTACCTGGCCGTTGGCGCTGTCTCGCTAATGCACACGATCGATCCCGACCTGATCCTCTTCGGCGGCGGGATGATCAATGCCGGACAATCCTTCCTCGACGAGATCCGGAGGAATGTCCGCGGGATGGCCTTCCCGATCCCGGCGCAGAAGATCCGGCTCGCGTACGCCCAGCTTGGCGAGGACGCCGGTTTCGTGGGCGCAGCCGGCTGGGCACGCGTCGTCCTCAATCGGCGTTCTTGACCTTTTTCGAGGCGTTGGGCCTGGGGGCGGTCTTCTTCTTGTCGGCCGCGTTCCCGAAGTTCGGTGACAGGAATTCGTCGCGCGAGAGCCGGCCGTCGTCGTCGCGATCCATCGCGTCGAACCGAGCCTTCGGCCCGTTGAACTCCTCGCGCGTCAGCTTGCCATCGGAATCCTTGTCCAGCGCCAGGAAGCGATCGGTGCGTTGCTTCTTCTCCTGCACGGCGAACGTTCGCAGATCGAGCAGGATCGCCTGGTATTCCGCGGCCTGGAGCTTGCCGTCGTGGTTGTCGTCGCCGCGCTTGAGCAGCCGGTCAAACCCAGCCCGACCGCTCGCCGGGACCTCCTCACGATCGACGGCTCCGTCCTTGTTGAGGTCAAGCTCGATGAAGAGGTCGCGAGCCGCCTCGGCCTTCTTCTTGGCCGCCTGGCCCATGGCGCCACCGACCATCGCGGTCGCGACGACGCAGCCAATCAGTCCACGCATGAGACGAGACATCGCAATTCTCCGATTCCGGCCCTGATCTCGGGAGATTGGTCGA
>DAHZZC010000140.1 GCA_027435495.1 Planctomycetales bacterium | reverse complement strand
GATACGCCGAGTTGGATATCGTTGCCAATGTCAACGAACTGGGACAGAAAAAGGGGACATACATCTTTTACATTGGAATAAATCCATTGTCCTAGATCAGATTGCACATAAGGGATGTATGCTTTTTTAGGTCGCACGCGTACAAGGAGGCGTGCATTTTCCGGCGGCATCGAATCAGCCTGGCACTCTGGACGTGACCATGGTAGCATCAAATTTGGTGCAAATTTGGTGCAAGGAGCCAGACGCCATGCTGAATCTTAGCAGCGACATCGATTCGCTCTCGAATTTCAAGCGGAACACGCCGGAGTTTCTCCGCCAGTTGAAGGAAACCGGCCATCCCGTCGTGCTGACCATCAACGGCAAGGCCGAACTGGTGGTTCAGGACACCGCCTCCTACCAGAAGCTGATCGAACTGGCCGAGCGGGCCGAGCGGATGGACGCCCTCAAAGCGTCGATTGAAGACATGAAAGCCGGTAACGTCATCCCCGCTGACGACGTGCTGGCCGAGATGCGTCGGATCCTCGACGGGAAGCAAGGCCGGTGACCTATCGCGTCGTCTTCACGGCCAGGGCCAGGATCGATGCCATCAAGCAATTTTCACTTTCTGGCCGACCGCTCACCGGCCGCCGCCGCTCGCTGGTATACGGGCCTGGAAAAAGCGATTGCGAGGCTCGGTAAGATGCCCGAGCGGCATCCCGTCGCCGAGGACGAAAGCGAGCAAGCCGGCATCCCCCTGCGGCAGATGCTCTATGGCCGCCGCCCCGGCATTTTTCGCATTCTCTTCTCCATCGAAGGCGATACGGTGACCCTGCATTTCATCCGCCATTCCGCCCAGGGGCCGATAGAATGACCGGCAGCGGATTGGCCGGCAGATCGGATATGGTGCCGGTACCTTAACAAGCGGTTCCTGACACACTGTCCAAATCTTGAGACCTTATCCGACCCCGCATCACCACTCCCGGAGGCCCACCCGACGGAAAAATAAAGCGTCGCATATTTGCACTTCCTCGATTTTATGGCATATTAAGACATAGGTTTATCTGGACGGTTTTCCTTGGCAACTCGGCGGACGGTGACAGATCATCCGGGGCGACCGGGCCGCGATGGCGGTTGCTCTCGCGGCCCGGTCGGTGGCGAGAGCGCCACGACGAATCGAACCCAATTCGGGGCCCGGTACCCTCAGAATCGAGCCGACGAAGCCACGATTCTGCTGAGAATTCCGGATGGGCCGATCTCGAAGGGATTGTGCATCTCGCAGAGATGGCGGATTGATCCGGTTTTCGGAAGGCAGTCCGATTCAGCCGGCATGAGCCGAAGGATCGGCCTATCCGGAACGAATTGCCGTCCCGCTTGCCTCGCGGGTCATGGTCTCGGCCTCGCGATCGGCGGCGCGGGCGATGTTCCGGGCCATCCCGCGGAAGATGAGGGTATGCAGGGGATAGAGCGCGTTCCAGTACAGGCGTCCCCAGAACGGCGAGGGCCGGAAGAAGGCCGTCTGGGTCAGCTCCGAACCGCCCTCGTCGAGCGGGCGGACGCGGAACTCCAGCCAGGCGTCGCCGGGGACCTTCATCTCGGCGTGGAGGAGCAGCCGGCGATCGGGCTCGTAATCGCCGACCCGCCAGAAGTCGATGGCGTCGCCGGTCCAGACCCGGACCGGGTCGCGACGGCCGCGCCGGAGCCCGACGCCGCCGATGAGCCGGTCCATCCCGCCCCGGATCTCCCAGAGGGCATCGGCGTAGTACCACCCGACCTCGCCGCCGATCCGACGGACCCGGTCGAACAGTACCTCAGCGCTCGCCCCCGATCGGACGACCTGCTCCTCGCGGATCGGGAATGACGACGGGTCGAACTCGGGCGCGGGCCGACGTCGGAGGCTCGCGTTGGTCCACCGGCTGAGGACCTCGTTGCGTTGGATTCGATCGAGCGCGCGTCGGACGGCCTCGTCAAAACCCATCGGCTCGATCGGGATCAGCCGACGGATTCGGTCGTCCTCGCAGACCATCTCGGATTTGAGCCCCTCGATCAGCGGGAAGGCCAGCCCGGCCGGGACGGGCGTCATCAGGTTGACCCAGTAGGCCGAGAGGCGGGGCGTCAGCACGGGCACATCGACAATCCACCGCTTCAGGCCAAGGATCGCGGCGAACCGGAGCATCATCTCGCGATAGGTGAGGATATCGGACCCGCCAATGTCGAAGCTTTCGCCGCCGGGTCCGACAGGGATGTCGAGGCATCCGATGAGGTAGCTCAGCACGTCGCGGACGGCGATCGGCTGGCTGCGGGTCCGGACCCACCTGGGGCAGATCATCACCGGGAGCCGACTCACCAGGGAACGCATCATCTCGAACGAGGCGCTGCCGGCGCCGAGGATCATCGCGGCGCGGAGCTCGATCGCCGGCACGGAGCCCTCCCGGAGAATTCGGCCGACCTCATGCCGGCTGCTGAGGTGGTCCGAGAGGTCCTCGTCGCGACGCCCGAGCCCGCCGAGGTAGATGATCCGCTCGATCCCGGCCTCGGCGGCGGTCTCGGCGAAGTTGTGGGCGGCCTCTCGGTCTCGGTCGGCGAACCCGCGCTCGCCGCCTCCCATCGAGTGGACAAGATAATACGCGGAGCCGCAGCCGGACATCGCCCGAGCGAGCGAGTCGCGATCGAGCACATCCCCGGCGACGACCTCCACGCGATCGCCCCAGCCCCGTCCGGAGAGCTTCTTCGGGTCGCGAGCCAGACATCGGACGGAATGCCCCTTCTCGGCCAGCTCAGGGGCCAGCCGACCGCCGATGTAGCCGCTGGCACCGGTGATCAGGATCGGTTTCATGGCGGCGGCTCACCGAGGATAAGGGACCCGAACCGGGATGGGATGTCTCGCATATTATTGTCAGTTTAGGCAGTCTCGTCGCGACGGGTAGGGGCGCGACGGAACACCGGGGCGGAAGGGGAGAAAGGCGGCGACGGATTTCCCCCGTCGACGACGAACACGGGAAGGCCGACGGATGAGCGTCGATCCTTCCCGGTTCGGGGGGCCTCGCGGCGTGGACCCGCGGTTTGCGAAGGATCAGGGATTCAGTGTCTTGTCGACGGCCCGACCGGCCTTCTCGCCCGGGCCCGGCGGGCTGATCGTATCCTTCGCCTTCTGGACGGCGTTATCCACGTTCTGGCCGGCCTGCTCGGCGGGGCCCTTCTCCTCGCATCCGGCGCCCAGGGCCATCGCGACGCCGAGCCCGCAAACCAGGCCGGCGATCCTCGTTGTTGACCAGGTCTTCATTGGTGCATCCTTTCCAGGTTGAGATCGCGGAGATTCACTCGGTCCGCTCTGAGGAGTTCGACCGGGCGACCCGATTATTCCCCTCGAGCGAAAACAGGGACCCATCAAGGCCGTCGGGGTCCCCTCTCCCGGCCTCGGGATCGGAATCGGCCCGATCGGTATCACGTCGCCTTT
>DAHZZC010000139.1 GCA_027435495.1 Planctomycetales bacterium | reverse complement strand
CCAGGATGCCGCCGATGACGCCGACCGCTATTATCGCCGCGATCAACTTCCGTTGCATTGCTCGTGCTCCTTCTCTCGCATCGGCGGAACCGGAAGGTTTTATCCGGAGGACCGGGATCGCGAGGCACCTCACCGAGTGGCTCCGTCGGCCCGGAAAAACCTCATTGGCCCGAAAAAAATACGGGGAGCCGAAGCTCCCCGGGGCAAACTTTCGCACCGACGCGAACACCGATGCAGGGCAGACAGGATTGAAGGATGGCAGTCCCTGTCCCTGGAGTCAAGAAGCGACCTTACGTCGATGAGCCATCTGAGGCGGTCATACCAGGTCGGGATCTCCTACCTACAATCGACCTCGGGACACCCCCAGCGATCAGAAAACCCGACGGCACCACGAGGCTCATAAATCAGGCCCTCGCCGGAGCCGGTTCGATGGCGCCGTCGGAGCCTCGGGACCGATAGCCCGACCGGCTCAGGCACTCGTCGATCCAGAGCTTTGTCAGCTTCTCCTGAACGCTGTTCTGCGAGAGCCGGCCGCGGAGGCCGTCGAACCGGACGTAGTCCAGCGGCTGGTCCTGGTTGAAGCACGAGAAGACCACCGTCTCCTGCCCCGTCACCGGGTCTCGGTGCGATTGCAGGCACTGGGCGCAGATCTCCTTCATCATGCACTGCATCGGCGAGTTGATGCTGCCGATCGCGTGGTGGTCGGGCTTCAAGTACGGGCGGAGGATCCCATGCCTCGCCTGCTGGACGCCCCGCATCATCCCGTCCGAGCCGATCACCACCAGGCGGTCGACCTGGTCGAGCGGGATCGGGACGTCGCCGAGGTCACCCCGGGCGTACGCCGCCATCCCCTCGACAATGTTCCCCACGAAGGCCCGATCCTGGGTCCGCCCCGGCGTGAAACCGGGCGACTCGTCCGAGCACCAGACGACCAGGTCGGCCGCCTTCTCGATCTCGTCGACCTTGTAGCGGTCGATCATCTTCTTGTAGCCGGCGAAGTAGATCACCCGTGAGCCGAGCGACCGGAGCTTCTGGCCGATTGAGAAGAGCACCGCGTTCCCCAGCCCGCCGCCGGCCAGCAGAACCGTTTCCTTCGCAGGGGTCTCGGTCGGGGTGCCCGTTGGGCCCATCAGGCAGATCGGCTCGCCCGGTTGAAGCAGGGCGCAGAGGTCCGACGAGCCCCCCATCTCCAGGACGATCGTCGAGAGCAGACCGCGCTCGGCGTCGACCGAAGCCCCCGTCAGCGCCAGGGCCTCCATCGCCAGGACGGTTTCTCCCGATCGCTTCGCGATCGCCTCGAAGTTCTGGAGCCGGTAGAACTGCCCCGGCTGGAACGCCCGGGCCGCGATCGGGGCCCGGACCACCACCTCGACGATGTTCGGCGTCAGCCGGATCACCTCGTGGACAACCGACCGCAATTCGTCGTTCAGCCGGGCGACCAGTTCGGCCGGCGTCGGACCGGTCGGCTCGATCCGCGCCAGCGCCCGCGAGACGACCGGATACCCCTGCTTCGCGCCCCCCATCGCCTTCACCACGTTCCCGGCAAACGATGGGTGCAAATCGCCGAAGAAGCTCATCGCCCGGCCGTCCGGACGCTTCGACATCAAAACGCGGACGTCCTTCGGCTTCGCGACCCGCTCCGGACGCACCGGATGGCCGTCCTCGTCAAGTGCCTGGAAGTACTTGCCGTCGACCTGGACGTTGAGCTCGTCCTCGCGGGCGAGAACCGTGTTCGGCTGGGTCCCGGCCGCGACCAGGATCGTCCGCGCCGGCAGGGTGACGACCTCGCCACTCGCCACAGGCGCCCCCTTCTCCGCATCCCAGGCGTGCCGGTGGCAGACCAGCGCCCGCGTCGCCCCGAAGTCGTCGACCTCGACCTCCTCGGGAACGAGCATCTCGGCGAACCGGATCCCCTCCTCGAACGCCTTGTGAATCTCCTCGTGGTTGAGCGTGTAGCTCGGCGCGTCGATCATCCGGCGACGGTATGCGATCGTCACACCGCCCCACTCGTTCAGGAGGTCGATCAGCCGGGGCTCCCGGCCCTCAAGCGCCGCCTTCTTCCGCTCAGCCCGGATCGCCCGGCCATGCTCGAGGAATTCGCCCGCAACCTCCGCCTCATCGCCCATCCACTTGCTCTCGACATACCCGGCGCCGTGGGTTCGCGTCAGCTCCTCGTAACGTTCGAGGAACTTCTCCACCTGCACCACGTAATAAGCGAGCGACTCGGTCGCGGTGTCGATCGCCGTCAGGCCGCCGCCGATCACCACGATCGGCATTCGGACCTGCAAATTCGCGAGCGACTCCACCTTCGCCGCACCCGTGAGCTGCAAGGCCATCAGGAAATCCGAGGCCTGCCGGACTCCCCGCGCCAGACCGTTCTTCATCGGGATCACCGTCGGACGCCCCGCCCCCATGCAGAGCGCCACATGGTCGAAACCCATCTCAAACGCATCGTCCACCGTCAGCGTCCCGCCAAACCGGACGCCCCCGTACATCGCGAACTCGTCCCGACGCTCCAGGAGCAGTCGGATCACCTTGAGGAAGTTCTTGTTCCACCGGACCGTAATCCCATATTCCGCAACCCCGCCGAAGCCAGCCATCACCCGGCGGTCGAGCCGCTCGTAAATCTCGGCAACGTCGCGGACCGGCTCGATCGGGTGCCGCTCTCCCAACGCATCAACCCCCGAGAGCCTCGGCGAAAGCGGCTCAATTTTCAGCCCATCCACCGCCACCACCGCATGCCAGTCATTCATCAAATGATGCGATAGCGTAAACCCCGCCGGCCCAAGACCAACCACCAGCACCTTCCGCCCCGTCGCCTCCTTCGGATACGGCCGGGCGAAGTTCAGAGGGTTCCACCGCGTCAGCAAGCTGTAAACCTCAAACCCATAGGGCAGCTCCAGGACGTCCTTCAACGTCCGCGTCTCCGCCTGCGGAATGTCCACCGGATCCTGCTTCTGATAAATGCACGATTTCATACAATCGTTGCAGATACGATGTCCGGTACCGGCGCACATGGGGTTATCGATGACGATCGCGGCAAGAGCGCCGATGGGATGACCGTCCTCCTTGATCTCGTGCATCTCGGAGATTTTTTCTTCGAGCGGGCAGCCGTTGAGGGTGACCCCGAAGACGCTTTTCTTGAAGGAGCCGTCCTTTTCGCGGAGGCCGTGCGAGCAGCTATCCTTCCCCTGATGGTGGCATTTGATGCAATATCCGGCCTGGTCGAGGGCGCCGGCGAGGTCGGTACCGGGGTCGGTGAGGTGGAAGCCTTCCCGGTGTCGAAGGTGGTCGGGGGAAGCGCTGAACTGCTCGGTCCCGTGGAGGGAGGCGGTGAGGTGGGGAACGAGGTGGTAGACGTCCAGCTTTTTCGGGAGGCGGAAGACGACGCCGGAGTGGTGCTTGTGCTGGCCTTCTGGGGTGAGGACGGCCCAGACCGCGTAATCCTCGGCGAGGCGGAGGGCGTCGGCGTGGTTGGCCTCGTCCTCCATCCACCGGGCGACATGCGAGGCGTACGCCAGCTCGGTGAGGGGCTCCATCAGGTAGGCTTCGAGCTCGGTGGCGACGACCGCTCCGTTGATGGCGTGGGCCTGCTCGGGGGTCTTGCCGACGAGCTTTCGCATCACGAACTTCCGCTTGGCGGCGCGGAGCGGGGCGAGCTCGGAATGCCGGGCGCGGAGGGCGATCAGTTCGGCTCCGATTCCGAAGAGGTCGCCGAGGAAGTCCTCAACGAACGGGGCGAGCTCGACGATCAGCTCGGACTCGGCCCTGGGCGCCAGGGTGGAAGGGTCGCGGCGGGCGGCTTCGAGTCGGTCACGGAGCGTCGGGTCAGCGCCGGCGAGATGGTCGAGGAACGCGGCATCCAGCCGGACCAGGCCGTCTCGGCGGTAGAGGTCTTCGAAGCGGAGTCCGAACGGGAGGGATAGCGAGGGACCAGTCTGCATGAGGTTCGCTCGACGTCGCGGGGGAACATTCCGGGCCAGGCGAGGGACGTTGCTTGCGGGTCCGGCGTGGAGAGCCATGTTACCGCGCCGAGGGTCCCGGAATCTATTGGAAGGGTCTGCGCCCGGGTGGGTCTGGGAGAATCCAGATCACCTCTTCATTCTAGGCAACCGGAAAAGGGCCAGATTCGCCGGAGGGCGTCCCGAGGAAGCATCCGGCCTGAGAGACTGGAATTCGATGCGAACGGCCGCTGATCACCCACGCCCGCGCCAGGGGATATCCACTCAATCCAGCAAGATTCAAGAAGAGCAGGTCGTCAGGCTGTCAGACCTC
>DAHZZC010000138.1 GCA_027435495.1 Planctomycetales bacterium | reverse complement strand
GACGCGGAACTGCTCCTGGTCGATTCCCCCTTCCTGGTTGATCAGTGTGTTGCGATGGAAGCCGGTCGCCACTCGCTGGGTGAGCGTGGCGTCCGGGCGCAGGTCGCCGGCGATTTGGTCGATGGTGAACTCGTCGAACGGCATGTCGTGGTTCAGCGCGTCGATCACCCAGTCGCGGTACTTCCAGATCGAGCGCGGGGCGTCGATGCTGTATCCGTTGGAGTCGGCGTAACGTGCCTGGTCGAGCCATGGGCGAGCCCAGCGTTCGCCGAAGTGGGGCGAGGCCAGCATTTGACTGACGGCCCGGTCGTAACGATCGGGCCCGCGATCGGCCAGGAAGGCCTCGAGTTCGTCCGGCGACGGCGGAAGCCCGATCAGGTCGAGGCGAAGGCGACGGTACAGGACCGACGGTTCGGCCTCGGGCGACGGCTTCAGTCCAGCCGCTTCGAGCCGGGCGAGGATAAAGCCATCGATCGGGTTGCGGGTCCAGCCGGGATTCTTGACCGACGGGATCTCCGAACGTTTCGGCGGCAGGAAGGCCCAGTGCTTCGCCGATGGTGGCATGCCGGCTTTTTCGTCCCGCATGCCCCGGGCGCCCTGGTCGACCCATTGCTGGATCATCGCGATTTCGGCATCGCTCAATGGTGGGCGATTGAGAGGCATCTGCTCGCCGGATCCCTCACCGCGGAGGGCGAGTACGATCGCGCTCTCGGCTCCTCGGCCGGGGACGATAACCGGGCCGTGCTTGCCCCCCTTGAGCGCGGCCTCGGCGGTGTCGAGGCGGAGCTTTGCCCGGGCCTGCTTCTCGCCGTGGCAGGAAACGCAATGTTGTGACAGCAAGGGTTTGATCTGGCGCGCGTAATCGACCTTAGTCGGTTCCGCGGCAGAAAGGGCCGTCGAGCCGACGCAGACCGCCAGCCAGAACGCGTAAACGCTGCGACAGGGCCCGATCCCGTTGTAGGCGCGCATGCGAGGTTCATTCAGCTCGGTGGGGATGCGGGATGGCCGGAACGCTCGATAATGTCGAGACGTCCCGGCCGGTCGTTTGTGATCACGTCCATGATACTTGAGTGTCCGAGCGTTGACAAACACCCGCCATTTTCGTCCTCGATCTTAATTCCGGTTCGTTTGTTCAGGAAGAGGTACAGACAACGCGGCGGTCCACCATAATGGGCGAGGCGATCGGCTACGCGCGGAACCACTGGGGGGCATTGAAGCGATACGTGGAAGCAGGCTACCTGTCGATCGACAACAACGCAGTGGAGCAGTGGCTGCGGACGATCGCCCTGGGTCGAAAGAACTGGCTGCACGTCGGGGGTGAATGGGGCGGGCGGACGACGGCGATTCCGATCAGCTTGGTGCAGTGCTGCAAGCTACATGGCGTCGAGCCGTGGGCCTACATCCGAGACGTCCTGGTACAGGTGAGCACCCACCCGGCCCGCCGCATTGACGGCTACACCGCACGGAGGCCGCCCGCGCCGCTACATCGGGCAGTCCAGGCTTGTCGGTGGCGGCTCTCGACTGCCGCAGGGCCTGCAACTTCTTCCGGGCGATCGGGCAGCGAACCGGCCCAACTCGGCACCACCCCACGGCCAGAGCTGCAAGCCTCAACTGCCGACGAGACCCGCGGACCCGCCCCTCGTACGCCGGTCCTGTCGGCCAGGATCCACCACGATCCGGAGGTGAGCCCATCCCCGACGCTGGACAGGCCGCAATCTCAGGTTCCGCGACCCCTGGCTTCCATGCAATGAACTCCCGCTCTCGTTGGCCGGGGTGGGCTTCCCTCGGGCCTTTTTTTCCCGATCGAGGTTGCGAGGCCCAACCCGGCCGTTGTTTTCCGAAAGCGGAACTGCGATTTCGATGCGTTCCTATTGATTTGAGGAGAGGATCGGATCGGCCGAACTCTCGCGACTTGAAGTCTTCCGATCGCGTC
>DAHZZC010000137.1 GCA_027435495.1 Planctomycetales bacterium | reverse complement strand
CGTCGGCCGGCTGGTGGAGTCGCCGGCTGCGCTCGATGCCTTCCAGATTTTGACCTTGCCCGGCGGGTTCTCTTACGGCGATGACCTGGGCGCCGGCAAGATTCTGGCGACCCGGCTGGGGACGGTCCTCGGCGATTCGCTCCGGCGGTTTCACGACCGGGGCGGGCTCGTTCTGGGTATCTGCAATGGGTTCCAGGTGCTTGTCCGCGCCGGGCTCCTGCCGGGCGGTCTGAGTACGGGCGGCGCACGCGCCACGCTCGCGCGGAACGACTCCGGGCGGTTCGAATCGCGATGGGTCCGGCTCGCCACCCGGCCGGGCGCCTCGCCGTTCCTGGACAATGACCTCGGCCCCGTGATCGAGCTTCCCGTGGCGCACGGTGAGGGGCGGTTTGTGACCGGATCGAGCGCCGATCTCGACGCGATCGAGCGATCGGAGCAGGTCGTCCTGAAGTACGCCGACGCCGAGGGCCGACCGACCGAATCCTATCCCGAGAACCCCAATGGATCGCCGGGCGCTGTCGCGGGCGTCTGCGATCCGACGGGCCGGATTCTCGGACTGATGCCGCACCCTGAGCGGTTTATTGACCCCTGGCACCATCCTCGATGGACCCGGACTCCCGGCGCAACCAGCGACGGGCTTCGCTTCTTCTCGGCGGCCGTCCGGGCGCTCCGGGCCTGAGTTCGGCCGGATTTGAGCTTGTCAGACTCCGCCCGGCGCGATTCACTCCGCATCGTCCGAACGATTCGGACGGGAGGGATCGGCCATGGATGGGATCGAGGATCGGAGCCGGAGCGGCGCGGCCGCGAGCGACGGAGTCGAGTCGACCGGGATGGATCGGGCGTTCGTCCGGGCGCAGGAAGGCTCGACCTTGCTATCGCTTCGACGCTTCGTCGAGGCCGAGCCTGTGCTCCGCGAGGCGATCGAGCTGAATCCGAATTCCTCGACGCTGCTCAACAAGCTGGGCGCCGCGATCTGGGAGCAGGGCCGGCCGAAGGAGGCCGAGCCGCTGTTCGAACGAGCGATCGAGCTGAATCCCGACGATCCGGTCATCTGGAACAATCTCGGCCTGACCCGGTGGGACCTCGGCCGCGCGGCCGAGGCCGCTGAATGCTATCGCCGATCGCTCGAATTGAATCCGCTCGCCAACGATGTGGTGATGAACCTGGGCGTGGTTCTCTCGGACCTTGGCCGGTTCGACGAGGCGCTGGTCTACCTGCGCCAGGCGGTGAGCAACGATCCGCAATCTCCCGACACGATTCAGAACCTGGGGATGACGCTTGGCCGACTCGGACGATGGCACGAGGCCGTCGAGCATTACGAGCGAGCGCTTCGGCTCCGGCCCGATTACGCCGAGGTTCACCGAAATCGGGCGTACGGCTGGCTCTACCTCGGCAACTACGAGCGGGGGTGGCCCGAGCACGAATGGCGGCTTCGATGCCGCCGGCACGTCGGCTTCAAACCGGAGATCCCCGCCTGGCAGGGCGAGCCCCTGAACGGCCGGATGATCCTCCTTCACGCCGAGCAGGGGCTGGGCGACACGCTGCAATTCATCCGGTATGCCGGACTTGTCGCGGCGATGGGCGGTCGCGTTTGCGTGATCGTGCAAACGCCTCTGATCCGAATCGTGGCGAGATGCCCCGGTGTCGAGGTCGCGGTCGACGGAACCTCGGGCACGCCCATCTGCGACGTCCACGCCTCGCTGATGAGTCTCCCCGCGATCTTCCGGACGACCCAGCGCACCGTTCCGAACCGGGTTCCCTACCTGCCGGCCGAGCCGATCGTCGTCGATCGATGGCGTCAGGCGCTTGGCGAGGCCCTCGGCGAATCGGCGCCCCGATCGGCCGACCGGCCGCTGCTGGTCGGCATCGCCTGGCAGGGGAGCCCGAACAACCCGATGGACCGCTTCCGATCGTTCCCGCTCGCCGAGCTGGCGCCCGTCGCCGATGTGCCGGGCATCCGATTTCTCTGCATCCAGACCATCGACGGACTCGACCAGATCCCCGCTCTCGAAGGTCGATTTCCGGTCGTGGATGTCCCGTCGAATCGGCCGCGCGACTTCCGCGACTCGGCCGCGCTGATCAGCCTCTGCGATCTGATCATCACGCCGGATACCGCCGTGGCCCACCTGGCCGGCGGGCTCGGTAAACCGGTCTGGCTGGCGCTTTCGACCGTCGGCGAGTGGCGCTGGATGCTCGACCGGGAGGATAGCCCCTGGTATCCGACGATGCGGATTTTCCGCCAGGAACGTTACGGCGAGTGGGGACCAGTCTTCGGACGGATGGCCGCGGTGCTCCGACAGGCGATCGCGGAATTGGATCATCGGGCGGCATAGGAACGTGTGATCAATGGCGGTGGCGGACATCGGCCAAGTCCAACGCTGCTAAACCATTGGGTTCTTGCATGAGCGGAGGCCCTGTGCTCTCATAATTGTGGAACCCCTCACGATCGCGACCACTCTTGCCATCGTGATCGGTCCGCCAGGTCCCTTTGCATATTCATTCGAGTGACAGCATGAGACGCATCCAATCCCCACGTTCGGGATTCCGGAATCAGCCGCCGGGACGGCTCTTGGAATACCTTGCCAGGAGATGTCACGTCCCCCTATCGGACTGCGAGGACTGTGCGCAGGAAGCCTTTCTGACCCTCTTGATCGCGCACCCAGACTGGCCGATAGATGCCCCGAGGACCATCGCCTGGCTTCGCGGTGTCACACGCAACCGGGCGATGGATTACCATCGCGGGCGTCAGCGTCATCCGTCCGTGAGACTCGACGACCTGGGGCGGGAGCCGATCGACAAATCGATTCCAATCACCTGGACTGATGATGAGGGTAACGGCCTGGATTCCGGCTTCGAGGCGAGGACGCAGGCCCTCCTGGAGGCGATTTCCGAAATCAACCGGCAGATCCTCATCCTACGAATCCAGGAGAACCTGACTTTCTCCGAAATCGGCGACACGATTGGCCTCACTGCTCAGCAGGCCAAGGCACGATACAATCGAACAGTGAAACATTTGCGTAATAAGCTTGTGCCATCGTGCGACGATGCATCCAAAATGGGAGGGGGGGGTAAGCTGGAGCATTTGAGATCAGATCCCGTCATTCCTTGGCTCTCTCACCGGGCCGCTGCTCTCGCCATCCAGCTATGGGTCTGAGTGCGATTGAGCATCTCTGAATGCCCGGGATTC
>DAHZZC010000136.1 GCA_027435495.1 Planctomycetales bacterium | reverse complement strand
GCGTGAAGTATCCGGCGCTGGTGCTGGTCGGTCTGATGGCGATTGTCCTCGGGGCGCGCGGTCGCGAGGTCACTCGATGGCGAGACGTCTCCATCTGTTCGGCGATGGTGCTCGCGGTCGGAGGCTGGTGGTATCTGCGAGCCTTTGTCCACACAGGAAATCCCGTCTTTCCGTTCTTCCGCCAGGTTTTCGGCGGCTCGGGGCTGGACGAGGTCCTCGATCCGATCAAGCGGCCGATGGCCGTCACGCCCTGGAACCTCCTCACCGCGCTCGCCCCGCTCACCTTGCAGCCCGACCGCTTTGACAGCTTCTCGCACCAGTTCGGGCCGGTCTTCCTCCTCTTCCTGCCGGCGGCATTGCTCCAACGGCCAGGGCGCAGGGTGGTCAGGCTGGCGGTGCTCGGCTACCTGTTCCTGATACTCTGCCTGACTCAGCGGCAGAGCATGCGGTTCGTCCTGATCGCGCTGGGGCCGTTCTCGGTGGTCGTCGCTTGCGGGCTCTCGTCGTGGGCCGATCGCCGGAGCCTCGCGGCCCGGTCGATGGTCGCGATGATGCTCCTGGCGCTCGGGTTTGAATCGGCCTGGGCCATGGCGAGAGGACGTCACCTCGCGTCGATGCTCATCGGGCACGAGTCGGCTGAGTCGCTCCTCGCCCGTCGCGAGCCGACGTACGTCGTCGGTCGATGGGCCGACGAGCATCTGCCCGCGACCGCCCGGTTGATCGGCCAGGACCACCGCGGCTTCTACATCCCGCGCCCGTACACGATGGAGCTGGCCCACCGTCGGCGGACGGGTCTCGGCCGGCACGGCGAAGACGCCCGCGCGATCGTCGATCGGCTCTGTCAGGAGGGCTTCACCCACCTGATGCTCTGCCCGCCTCTCCCGGAGGAGGTGGTCGAGTTCGACCCGACCCTGAGTCGGCGGCTCTCGCCCTGGCTGGCCGGGCGCTCGCCGATCTATCGCGAGGACCTGGCCGACGGCGACGGCGTCGTCCGTCGATACGCGATTTATGAACTGAAGGACAACCGGCTCGCCTCGGCGCCGGAAGGAGGCCGCCCGCGATGACCCGACGCGAGGCGCCCACGCTCAACGAGCTGAGGAGCCGGGTCCAGAAGGCCCGGCACCGCGAGATCGGCAACTGGATGGCCCGCCGGGTGGCGAGACCGTCGGCCGTCTACGGGACCTGGCTTGCGATCCGACTGGGTCTCTCGGCGAACCAGGTCACGGCGGCGGCCTGGGTGGCGTCGATGGTCTCGGCGACCGCGATCGGGTGGGGGAGTCGATCGGCGTTCGTGGTCGGCGTGATCCTGGCGCACCTGGCGTTCTGGCTCGATCACGTGGATGGTCAGGTCGCCCGATGGCGGGGGACTTCGTCGCTCGACGGGACCTATCTCGACTACCTGATGCACCACGCCTCGGGCCTGGCGACCGGCTTCGGTCTCGGCTACGGCCTGGCCTCACGATCGGGCGACCCGCGCTGGGCGATCGCGGGCCTGCTGATCGCTGGGGGCTGGATGATGCTCAGCCTGCACAACGACTGCCGATACAAGGCGTTCTTCCAGCGGCTCAAGGCGGGGACATCGACCTACCGCGTCGACGCCGGAAGCGGCGGTCGACCGGCGCCCCCTGCCCCGTGGCCGCGCCGGGGGCTCGGACGGCTCGCCTGGCCGATGTACAAGGCGTGCGAGCCGCACGTGGTTCTGATCGGGATGACGGGTATGGCCATAGCGGCGATCTTTTTTCCATCGGTGTGGCTCGATATGTGGCGATGGGGCACGATCGCGATGGCGATCCTGGCGCCGACGCTCGCGATCGCGAGGATCGTCCGCGCGGTGAACCGAGGCGCGGCGGAGACGGAATTCGCCCGGTGGTTCCATCATGTCGAGTCGCCGCAGGCAGGCCGGTCGGCGAGTCGGGATCGGGCTGACTTCTGACCTTTACTTACTGCCACCAAGGACCGACCTGGTCTCGCGTCGGTCCTTCGGGATCAGGGCG
This sequence comes from Planctomycetales bacterium, assembly GCA_027435495.1. GTDB lineage: Bacteria > Planctomycetota > Planctomycetia > Isosphaerales > Isosphaeraceae > JAKAUH01. The sequence goes on along the minus strand of DAHZZC010000136.1, from coordinate 2,026 downwards.
AGGAACTGATCGAAGTCCCAGACCTTGACCTCGCCCCAATCCCGTTCCCCGCCACCGGTGGCCATCAGCTTCTTGCCGTCCGCAGAAAGATAGGCTCGGGGATAACCCGAGGGATACAATCTGACCCACAGGGCCTCCCGATAATCCCGGGTGTCCCAGAACATCATCGTCCCATCTTCCCCGAGCCCCAGCAGATAGGAGCCGTCATGGGTATAGTTGATGCCTCCGAGTCGCATCCGAAGTAGGCCGGTCTTCCGCGCATAGTCGTCCAGCGTACGCTCGATCTTATTCCTACCAACATAGACGATAAAGACGCGATTGTATTCTTCGCTGCACAGAAGCGCGAGTTCCCGGCCTTTAGGGGACATGATCCCCTCCCTGGCACTCCTGCCGTCGGTCTGGACCTGCGCGATCGCTTCGCCAGTCCTCGCGCTCCACAAATGGACGCGGACAGCGAAGGCCGTTCGTCTCCGTGTAGAGGTGGGGAAAAGGCTGGTCGTGCAGACCAGTTCGCCCTCATGGGAGATCGAGTAGCCCATAGGGTCATGACCGCCAGGATTGATCTGGGCCATGGCCCTGTGCTCCAACAAATCGTAAACCACGATTCTGGGTGTTGACAAGGGGTCCCCGTCTTGGTGGATCAGGGCTTGGTAAGCGATCAAACTCCCGCGATAAGGGCGACAACCGTAATCGACGAGCCGTGAGGACCAGGGCAGGCCCCCATCCGGGGAGAAGATCGTCTGGGAGCGGCCCAGTTCCGGGTCGTAGACGACGATTGCATCCCTGGAGGTGTCCATTTTACTGCCATGATAAAACTGATGGCCACCTAATAGGCTTAGCACGAATCTTTTATTATCCGGCAAGAGACTCGGCCAGATGTGCAGGAAGTTCCCCCGGAGTCGGACCGGCTGCTCGATTTCCACCCGCGTGTGCCGCCGCCGGATCCCAGGCCCCGAGCCGACGGTCTCGATAGGCTCCTCGAAGACGAGCCGCCTCTCGGTCGGCGACACGACGTCCCAGACGCGGACCGTCTTCCCCGCATCCTCCTGCTCGAAGAGGTGCCGACGAGCACCGGATTCCACGTCCCAGACGGCCGCCGCTGCGCCTTCCGCATCCTTCGTGACCACCATCCGGCCGTCCCCCGACGGCCAGCAGTAATCCAGTTGACCCTGATTCGTTTTGATCGTGGTCCGGCACGGCGGGGCCTCGACCGACTGGCCGTAGCTGTTCCCGGTCATTCCGGTGATCAGGATCAGCGAGACGGCGAAGGGCATGACCTGAACGCGCGGGCTCCGGCTGGTCATGGAGATGGCTCCTTGGTGCCTGGCCCCGGGGAGTTGGTCCGGGCGGGAGTCGGCGGGGGAGCGCGGCGGGCCGCAGGATGCGAGCCGCGGGAACGAGTCGGGACGGCTGCAACAAGGATTCAAAATATTGCTCTCCGGGGGGCAAGTCAAGGGCGTGGATCGGTGTCGGCGGTCCGTTCGCGAACCCCTGGACTTCGGGCCAGCGGCGTTGTATCAACGAGAGGTTCCCCATCATCTCCAACTCCAACACGATCGGGACGGGAGCTGCCTTGAACGACCTCCACCATCGCCCCGAGCCCCCGACCAACCCCGGCGCCGGGATCGGCGTGGTGGGGGCGGGCTTCATCGTCCGGGATTGCCATCTCGTCGCGTATGCCGAGGCCGGGTATCGCGTGGTCGGGATCACCTCGCGGACCCTCGCCACGGCCGAGGAAGTCGCTGCGCTCCGGGGCGTCCCGCGGGTCCATCCGTCGCTCGAAACGATGCTCGACGACCCGGCGGTCGAGGTCGTCGACGTCGCCGTCCCGCCGGCCGAGCAGCCTGCGGTGATCCGCCGAATCCTGGCGCACCCTCGGCGGGTCGTCGGCATCCTGGCACAGAAACCGCTGGCCCTCGCCTACGCCGAGGCCGCAGCTCTGGTCGAGGAGTGCGCCCGCGCCGACGTCCTGCTTCAAGTCAACCAGAACATGCGGTATGATCCTTCGGTACGAGCGCTCAAAACT
>DAHZZC010000135.1 GCA_027435495.1 Planctomycetales bacterium | reverse complement strand
GGCGTCTCCTGCGCATCGCCGAGCGCCAGGCCCGCGATCAGGCGGCGATCGCACAATCGATCAATCGCTTCTTGATCGACAAGCTTTTGGGCCAGGCGTCTCCCGAGAACAACCCGGCCGCTAACCGTTTGACTCTCCTGGAGGTCCTCGACCGGGCGGCTGCCGACGTGAACTCGTCGTTCCCCGGCCAGCCCGAGATCGAGGCGGCCATCCGGCTCACCATTGGGCGGGCCTATCACGGCCTCGGCGAATACGTGAAGAGCGAGTCACATCTCCGGCCGTCTTACGAGATCGCTCGCCGCGAGGCCGGCGACCTCGGGCGAGGGACCCTCGAAGCGATGTCGGACCTCGGCCATATACTGAGCTTGACTCTTGACGTTTTACCATGCCGATCGGCCCGGCGCGCACCCCGAACTGACCGAGGCGACGAATCGCCATGATTCAACCGATTCCGGCTCCCTGGCGGCACCCGACAGGCGTCCTCACGCCGCCGGGGCCAGGCCATTGAGCAGAATCTGCCGCAGTCCGGTTGGGAGTTTCCGCAAGGCATCGCCCGAACCGGGTGTCGCGAAAATCCAGCTCAGCCACAACCAACGCCGCACTGCCGTGATCGCGTCGGAGAACGTCACCTCGACCTTCCCTGGGCGGGTCGTCGCCCGCTCCCGTCGCCACCGCGCCGGCAATGTGGCGTAGAGCAGCACCACGATCGTATACAGCCCGAAGAGGCACGGCTCGGCCCGCAGGACCGTCCGGCGGACATGGCCCCGCGTCGTCTCCAATCCCAGGGTTCGCCCGGGGATGGAACCGACTGACGATCGTCAGCCGCTTGGGATAGCGCGCCGCCAAGCTGGCGAATTCATGGCTGCCGTAGCCGCCGTCGCCACTGCAGACGAACCGCCGGCCGGGGAACCATCGCCTAAGGACGCGGAGGAGTTGCCGCGCTCGCTGTGCCGGCGTTTTGTGGCGTCCGGTCTGCCCCGGGGGCCGATACAAGGCCACCAGCAGGGGGAGTGCCCAGCGGCGAGTGGCCCAGGGGACCTTCACCAGCACGACCAGGACGACCCACTTGTGGCCCCAGCGGTAGGCCGTGAACGAGTGAGTGGAGCGGACCGGGTCGCGATGGCAGGCTTTGCCGTAGACCTGGTCTCCGGGGTGCTCGGTGACGGTGTCGTCGGTGGCCAACTCGACGACCCCCTGGGGTACGAACCCAGCCAGAACCATCGCGGCGAAGCAGCGAGCCAGTGTCCAGGGGGACCAGCGATCGCGGGAGAAGAAGGCGTGATAGCCGCTGGACTCGCCTGGGGCGAGCCGGCCGAGAGTGCGGAGCAGGTTGGCGACAGTAGGGACGCCGACGGTGAGGATGGCGGCGAGAGCCAGAAGAACGAAGCGGCGATAGGTGGGCCGGGTGAAGGCCGGGGCGAGCGAAGCAAAGACGTCGTGGACCTGGTCCGGGAAACGGCGGTAGATACAGTTGATGCGTCGGCGAGAGGAGCGGGCCTGGCGGGCGCGACGGCGACGCTCAGCGCGGATGAGCGCGCGGGCATGACGGGTGGCCTTGGAGGAGAGTCGCTTGCGGGGTCGTTGGGTTACAATGGCCATGGTGGCCTCCTTGAGTGCGATGTGAGGGGGTGTTCGTTCCCTCCATTGCACCAAGGAGGCTCACCGCTCGCAGCCTCGAAAACGTCAAGAGTCAAGCTCAGACCATCACGGTCATCGTGTAGGGATCCGGCTCGAACGCATTGGCCGGGAAGAGGAACGGTCGTGCGAAGTCGGGGATCTCGCGGAAGAGGACGTGCAGGTTGTCGTTGAAAGAGGCGCAACCGAGGCCCATCGGCTCGAGTAACGCCCGCAAACTCTCACGGGAAAAGAGTGAGACGTGCCCGTTGCGCGGGCCGCAGTACCACCAGTCGAGGCCCTGCCGGTCGAAGTCGTTGGGTTGAAGAAGCGTCGAGAAGACGATCAGCCCGGGCTCTTCCAGGAAATCGAGCATCTCGACGAAGGTTCGGTCGGGATTGGTCGAGTGCTCGACGACCTCGAAACAGACGACACAGTCAAACCTCCCCTCGGGCCGGTCGGCGTGAGAGGGGACAAACGGGTCGTAGCTCACCACCTCCGGAAAGCCGGCCTTTCGGAGTCGATTGGCCAGCACACCATTACCGCCACCGTAGTCAAGGATTCGCGATGGCCGCTCAGCCGAGAATAGCTCGATCAACATCTCGGCATTTCCCCGAGCGCGATCGCCCAGATAGTCGGGATCGACTAACACGTAATCGTCGTTGTAAACAAGTTCGAGAAAGTCTTCTTTCGAGAATCCGTCGAAGGCGGTTGTGAAGAGGAACCCGCACTCGGGGCAACGGTGATAGTAGATCGGAACGCCGGAGATGCCCAGCACCTGCCGCTGCCGGTTGATCTCGCAGTTCTTGTGGAAGTCAACCACGCCATAGGGGAACGCCGTAGTGCCGCAACACTTGCACGGCACACTCTGCGCGCAGACCGACTGCAATCTCCCGTTCATCCCCGCCCTCCCGTGACTCGGCTGATGTGAGGGGGCCATGAGCCTCGGCCCGTGCGAGGACCTTCATACGAAGTTCGGAGCGGCAGGGCAAGGCCAAGGCGATGCCCTGGATTTTACACTTATCGCGAGGAGCGTTCCGTGATAAGGTTCGGGGGCCACGGGGCGGATCACGTCGACACGCCACCGCCATGGCGGAAGTCCTGGGCCGCCGCGATCGCGTGGCCAAAGCCTGGGCGAAGAGAATCGCGATTGGCCCGGCCGGCCGTAAGAACGGTCCCGGCGGGCCGACTCGTCCGCGAGCATGGGAGGTGCGGGATGATGAGGAGACTGGCCTGGATCGTGGTTATCGCGGCGGCCGCCGCTGGAGGCTGCCTCACCGGCTCGGGCGCCATCCGGGGCGCGACTGCCGACCGGCCCGCCGCCCCATTGACTTCCCCCCAGAGCGCCCCGACCGGGGGACCGGTCTCACCTGCGACGACCGGTTGACGGCCCGATCGGCCGAACCTTTCCATTCGTGGCCTCCGGCAGAAAATATGCGAAAAATCACACATTCTGGATTCAAGATTCCAGACAAGCGAGGGCCGCATCATGGCTTGCGGGTCAGCCGGCACCTGATTCTGGAATCTTGAATCCTGGATGTGCAAACACTCGCTTGATCAGCCCTGCATCGAGGCCAGCGTCCCGTGGATGTAGCCGATACTCTCGGCGACGCCAGCGAGGGGGTCGTTCATGTCCTTCTCGTACTCGAGCCCGGCGTGGCCGCGGAAGCCGATGTCGAGCAGAGCGTGGAGGATGCTCGGGATGTCGAGGACGCCCCGGCCGACCTCAACAACATGCGAACGCTTTGAGAGCTCTACCAGATCTTTGAGGTGGACGTCATAGAGTCTCGGTGCGCAGGTGCGGATGGCCTTGACCGGGTCGACCCCGGCACGGGCCGTGTGGCCGACATCGATGCAGAGGCCGATCCGCTCGTCCAGCTTCGGGACCGCCTCCCAGACATCGAGAGGCGAAGGCCAGGCCCTGTCCTCGGGGCCGTGGTTGTGGATCGCGATCCGGATGTCGAACTCCTTGACCAGTCGGTCGAGGAGCGGGAGGTTCTCGCGACTGGGGGAGCAGACGATGGTCGGGATGCCGGCGTCTCGGGCGTACTCGAAGGCGTTGCGGAGGTCGCTCTCACTCCCCTTCATGTCGACATTGCCGCAGCTCAGCGGTGTGATCCCCGCCTTTTTGAATTGCTCGACGACTGTCTTGCGCTGCTCGGCCGAGCTTTGGAGCGGGAGGTGGGCCGACTTGATGGAGACGTAATGGACCCCGACGCGGCGGATGTCGCGGATGGTCACGTCGAGCGGGAACTTGATGAAGGTATACGAGGCGATTCCGACTTTCAGGCCGCGCCAGGAGTCGGGCTTCGGGGTTGATCCGGACGGCCGGTCCTGCTGCGCGCGGGCGGCTGTCGCGGACGTCTGGGCCATTGCGGCGGTGGCGGCGAGGCCGACGAATCCTCGGCGGGTGATCGCGGGGATCGATTCCATGGCGGGCTCCCAGGTGATGGAGGTCGAGGGTGTTAACATGCGGCCTGACCGGCCGTGATGCCCCGATCATACCGAGGCCGTGCGGTGGATGGCAGCGGCCAGGGCCATCTTCCGTCTCGAAACGACCGGTGACCTCTGGCGAATGTTGTCGGGACGTGTAGAATCGAGATCAGGGTCGTGCCTCGTGAGAGCCGCCCCCGGCCGGACTGCCAGGCAGCCGCAGGGGGCGGCTTTCCGTTTCGAAGGAGCGTCGATGTCGACGCCAGCGCTGGCTTCGTCCGGGCTGCAAAAAACCCTGCCGTGAGATCGTCCGAAGGCTCACCCACGGCAGGGCCGGAACAGAGAAGAGGCCGAATGTGGCGGGAATAGTATCTCCGCACGCGAGGTGGGTCAACCGGGAATCCCGAGGTTTCCAGGCCAGTTCTGTCGACATGGGTAGGGGCTCCGGATGAGGGATCAGGCCGCGTCCCCGCGGGCGCCGAGTGGGCCCGTGGAAGTATGTCGAGAGATCGGGAGACGGATGGCGAACTCACTGCCCCTGCCCGGACCAGGGCTCTCGGCGGTGACAGTACCGCCGTGCATCTCGATCAGCGAGTGGACCAGGGTCAGGCCGATCCCGAGGCCGCCGCGGTCGCGGTCACGCGCTGGGAGAGCCCGAACGAAGGGCTCGAAGACCTCGGCGAGAGCTTCGGGAGCCAGGCCGATCCCGGTGTCGCGCACCCGGAGGACCGCCAGGCCCTCGGCGTCGTTGAGGGAGACGATCAGGTCGATCCGGCCGCCGGGATCGGTGAACTTCGAGGCGTTGGTGAGCAGGTTTGCCAGGACCTGGCCGAGCCGGGTGGGGTCGGCATCGACTGGTACGGGACGACCCGGAAGGGTGACCTCGAGTTGCTGTCCTCGGGCCTCGATCAGGGGTCGGAGGTCAGCGGCGGCCCGATCGGCCAGGGCCCCGAGTTCGACCGACACCTTGCGGAAGGCGATGGAGCCTCGGTTGGTCTGGGCGGCGTCGAGCAGGTCGTCGACGAGTCGGGACATCACCCCAGCCTGCCGGGCGATGACCTCGCGGGCCAGTGCGGAGTCGGAGTCGGCGTTCTGGCTGGTGTCGAGCAACTGGACCCAGTCGCGGATGGCGGCGATGGGGTTGCGCAGCTCGTGGGCCAGGGTAACGAGGCACTCCTGCTTGCGGCGGTCCGACTCACAGGCACGTTGGTAACGTCGAGCATTGGCGATTGCGTTGGAGGCAGAAAGGATGTACAGCTCTGCAAGCGGAATCTGTCGTGAGGTGGGGCGATGTCGCTCGACGAAGAACAGAGCGATGGCGCCAAGAAGCTCCTCGCCACGGGCCAGCAGCGGGAGGCTGAAGCAGGACCGGTAGCCGCCGAGCTGGGCCGCGTCGAGCCAGGATTGGGCAGCCGGGTCGGTTGGGATGTCCTCGATCACGACCGGCCCGAGTCGCTCGACGGCCAGGCCGCAGGCACCCACACCGACCGCCATCCGTCCGAACCGATCGAGATACTCCGGCGGGAGGCCGAGGCTGACAACGGTCTCAAGGTCACCGTGGCCGGGATGGACCATTCCGATCGCGCCGCGATCGGCCCCCAGCAGCGAGGCGCACGCCCCCAGCACCTCCTCCAGCACCGCGCCAAGGTCGAGCGACTGGAGAAGCTGGCCTTCGAGGCTGTGGAGATACGAGACGTCGGAAAGCCGATCAGCCAGGCGGCGGCGGTCGGTGTAGAGCTGGCGTTCGATTCTCTTCCGACGGGTGATCTCCCAGAGTCCACCGCGGACGACCGCTGGCCGCCTGGCCCCGGCCGGGACGCGGGCGAGGGTCTCTCGGAACCAGACGATCCTCCCGTCCGCGGCGAGCATCCGGTATTCCTGACCGCGATCGCGGCCCTCCGGGAAACCCGGTCGGCGCCGGGATTCGACGAGCGGGCGATCCTCGGGATGGACGATCGACGCCCAGAACCCAGGCTCGCCGCTCCATCGGCGGATCGGATAGCCGAGAAGGACCTCAATACCTGGGCTGATCTGACGAAGACGGCCGGTCTCGGCGTCGAGCTCCCAGACGATCACGCCGGCGCTGTCGAGCAGGTCGCGGAGTCCTTCAGAGCCGGGCTCGTCGACGGGCTGTGGGGCGGGCGCGGGCGCCACCCGGATCATCCATCGGATTCCGACCGGCTGGTCGTCGCGGTCGCGAACGGCCTCGGCGTCGATCATTGCTGCGATCTCGCCGCCGGTCCTCGGCTGGAACCGGGCTGGCCACTCGCCCCTGCGCCCGGCCAGGAGGAGCCGGTGCATTCCGGCCCGGAACACCGATCGGTCCTCGATCGGCAGGAAGTTCGCGATCCGCTTCCCCCGCAGGAAATGGGGCGGGACGCCCAGAAGCTCGCCAGCGGCCCGGTTCGCCTCGCGGATCAGGCCTGCGGAATCGGTCATGAGGTAAGCATCGGAGGCGAAATCGAAGAGCTCGCGATACCGATCCCGCTCGACCTCGACAGCTTCCCGCCACTCCAGCAACTCGTCGCCCTGCCGTCGGAGCTCCTCTTCGGCCACTCGCAACTCTTTCATCGAATCCTCGAGCGCTGAGGAGTCCTGATCGAAGTCCGAGACGGGATCAGAGGCCCCATCGGTCCGGAACCCGGCCCAGCCCCGAGGCTGGTCGGTCATCGTCTCGATCTGCCGCGAGAAAATGTCGAGATCCATGGATTTCTCCCGAACTCGAACTCAGGCCGTCGGCTCGATTCCGCGGCGAGCCGGCGGCGTCACTTTTCCGTCCGGGCGATCGCACCTCGCCCCCCACTCGGCGGCGGGGTCCCTCTCGACAGATCACCTGGTCAGGCAGGATTTCCAAGGGCACCAGGTTTCAAGACCGATCGCTTTCATCCCGAAGGCCAGGGTTGCCGGTGTCCTCTTCAAGACCTCGTTTCCTCCCCTTTCCCGAAACCCCTTCATCTTCCTTTCCCGGCCACTCTCGATCCTTACCCGATTTGTCCAGATACCCTTCAATCGATGAGGTATATATCCCGCTTACCGCTCGCGCGTCAATCACGATCCTCGTCAACCTAGCTCGAACAGAGGTTTGCGCCGTCCTTTACGAGCCGTTGCTCGACGATCCTCATCGAATGCCCCCGTCCTACAGCGAGATTGGTTTCATCGCTCACTGGCCGAATTAGGCGAGTTAGCGTGCAGGATCGGCGGGTTTCGAGGGAGCCGGGGTGGAGAGGTGCTGATCGAACCAGTCGATGAAAGTGGGAATATCCTGGTTCATGGTGAGCCATCCGTGCCCGGCGCCCGGCTTGACGATCAGCCGGGCCTCGACGCCGGCCTTCTTCAGTTCGTCGATCATTCGCTCGGATTGCTGGAGGGGTACGAGCGGATCCTTGTCGCCGTGGATGATCAGGGTAGGGGGATCGTCGGGCGAGACGTGGTAAGCCGGAGAGATTCGTCGGGCGATCGATTCGAGTTTGGCGGGGTCGGTGACAGGCACCCAGAGGTTGGACTTCGGGTCGAGTTCCCTGTAATCGAAGGCGGCGCGGAAGGGTGGGGCGTGGTCGGTCGGGTGGATCATTTTCCGGCCGGGCTCGCCGAAATTGAGGAAGTCGGTGGGTGGGAAGAAGCAGGCGACGGCCTGGATGCGGCTCGACTCTCGGTCGACGGGGTCGCGGGCCTCGGGGTTGCCGGCGGTCCCGGCGGTGCCGAGCATCAGCGAGAGGTGGCCGCCGGCGGAGGCTCCCGTGACGCCGATCCGGGCTGGGTCGATGTGGTAGTCGTGGGCGTTGTGGCGGATGAAACGGACGGCCCGGTTCAGGTCGTTGACGATCTCGGTGACCTGATACCGGGGCTGGCTCCCGTGGACGACGGCGAAGACGGTGTAGCCTCGGGCGATGAGCGGGCGGATGAAGGTGGGCTGGATCGCCTCGTGCGACGAGAAGAAGCCGCCGCTGACAACCAGAATCACTCCGAGGCCCTTCGCGTCCTTCTTTGGGGTGAAGACGTCCATGGTCAGGGCTGTGCCGTACTTCCGACCGTAGATGACGTCTTCCCGGCGGTCGAAGCGGGGTTCTTCGGCCGCGGGCGCGAGACTGGGCACCATCGCGATCATCGCGAGGGCGGCGAGCAGGATGAGCGGTGTTCGGGAGAGGGCTCGGTTCATCGAGAGGGCTCCAGGTTGAAGACTCATTCCGAACGCAATGCCTCGATCGGGTCGAGCCGCGAGGCCTTCCACGCCGGATAATAACCGAAGATGATGCCGACCGTCGCGGAGACCGAGACCGAGGCGACGATCGCCGCAATGGAGGGCTCGGTCGGCCATCGGCCGAGAATCCGGACCAGGACCGAGGCGGTCCGGCCCAGCGCGATCCCAACGGCGCCCCCCATCAGGCAGAGGACGACCGCCTCGACCAGAAACTGGCGGAGGATGTCGCTCGACCGGGCGCCGACGGCCATCCGCAGCCCAATCTCGCGGTATCGCTCGGTGACCGTCACCAGCATGATGTTCATGATCCCGATCCCGCCGACCACCAGCGCGATCATCGCGACGCAGAGCAGGAGCCCGGCGACCAACCCGACGGTTCCCTTGACGGCCTGGACGACCTCGGTGAAGTCGCGGACGGCAAAGTCGTCGGACTGGCCGGGCTCGATCCCGTGCCGCTGCCGGAGAACGCGGGTGATCTCAGCCATCGCCTCGGGGATCTCGTCGGTCGAGACCGATCGGACGAGGATCGAGTCGACGTTCGAGAGCCGATGGAGCCGGGGCGTTGCGAGATTCTGGGTAGGCGAGGGCGTCGGATAGGTCTCGTGATGGCCGCCAGGATAGCGCCGGCCGTCGGCGTCGAGCGTGATCGGCGCGGCGGGGGCGGTCGCGGCCTCGCCCGGCCCGCCTGAACTGATCCGGAACTTGATCGTCGTCCACGGGGCGACGACGAGGTCGTCCTGATCCTGGCCGATGATGTCGGCCCCCTTCCGGCTGAGGACGCCGAGGACTCGCAAGGGGACGTCGTTGGCGTAAACTTCCTTGCCGACCGGCGAGCCCTCGCCAAAAAGCTCGCGGGCGACGGTCTGGCCGAGCAGGCAGACCATCGCGACGTCGCGGACGTCGCGGTCACTGAATGGCTGGCCCTCCTCCAGGTCCTCCCACTCGCGGACCCGAAGGTAGCCCGGACTTGTGCCGACAAACGTGCTGGGGACCCAGTTTCGATTGCCGTAGACGAGCTGTCGACGGGTGAAGACCAGCGGCGAGAGGCTGTCGACGCTCGGGCATTCGTGGTGGATCGCCTCGGCATCCTCGGGGGTGAGCGTTTTGATACTTCCACTTCCGAGGCTGACTCCGTTCCGCGAGGCCGCGCCGGCCTGAATGACGATGTTGTCGACCCCGGTCTTCGTCAGCATAACCCGGATCGCCGACCAGGCGCCGGTGCCGATCTCGGCGATCGCCAGCAACGAGCCGACGCCGATGATGATCCCCAGGGTCGTCAGGGCCGATCGGAGCGCATTGCGGCGGAGCGAGCGGAAAGCCGTGGAGGACGTCCGGGCGAGGAACCGAGCGTCGTCGCGAAGCGACCTCCGGGATACCGGCTGGACCGCTGGAGGAGGGTCGATCGTCGGGACGGTCCTGGCCCCATCGGACTCCCTCCGGTCGTCGTGGTGGATCAGCCCGTCTCGGATCCGGACGATCCGGTCGGCGTGCGAGGCGACTTGCGCATCGTGAGTGACCAGGACGATCGTCAGGCCATCCTCTCGATTGAGCTGGCGGAAGAGCGCGAGGATCTCCTCACCGGTCCGGGAGTCGAGGTTGCCGGTCGGCTCGTCGGCGATCAGGAGCGAGCACTGGTTGATGAGCGCCCGGGCGATCGCGACCCGCTGCTGCTCGCCGCCGGAGAGCCGCGAGGGCTCGTGGTCGAGCCGGTCGCCGAGCCCGACCCGCTGCAAAAGCGCGATCGCCCGCTCGCGAGAAGCGCTCTCCGAGGTCTCGTGCGTGCCGTAGGCGAACGGCATCATCACGTTTTCGAGCGCCGAGAGCCGGGGAAGCAGGTTGAAGCTCTGAAAAACGAAGCCGATTCGATGGCTCCGAAGCCGGGCTCGCTCAGACTCCGACAGCCCGGCGACGTCGCGGCCGTCCATCTCCTGCCGCCCGGAAGTCGGCCGGTCGAGGAACCC
>DAHZZC010000134.1 GCA_027435495.1 Planctomycetales bacterium | reverse complement strand
CTCGCCCAGGCTCCAGCATCTCTACAATTACCTGGTTGACAACGGCCACATCGAGCCAATTCGCGAATACCGGCCGGAGTTCCTCGGAGTCTTCTCACGCGATGTCTACCGGAAGCTGGCCGAGGGCGATCCGTCGTGGATTGACGACGTTCCTCCCAATGTCGCGCTTTTGATCTGCCAGCGACACATGCTTGGCTACGATTCGTCGCGGTATGAATCGAGTGACGCCACGTAGCCGCCCAGCGATCCGGCTCAGTTACTTGCAAGTCGCGGCTGACTTCGCGATGATCCTCGGGAGAACAATTGGGCCGGACTGACGTCTCCGGTCCGTTCAGGGAACCCCGTCGGAGGCCGTCGATGTTGAGGCGGTTGCTCGCGGTTACGGTCCTGCTTGCCTGCGGGTTCGGGCACGATTCCTCCGCACGGGCCGGGCAGGAATCTTCGAATTCCGAGGCTCGCTCATCCCACGAACCGGGCCCGCTCGACGGCCTTGACCGCTACATTGAGGCCGGCCTGGCGCGGTGGCAGATCCCCGGCCTTGCCATCGCCGTGGTGAAGGATGACCGCGTCGTCTACTGTCGGGGTTTCGGTGTCCGCGAAGCCGGCAAGCCCGGTAAGGTCACCGGCCGAACGATGTTCGCGATGGCCTCGCAGAGCAAGGCATTTACGGCGACGGCAATCGGGCTGCTGGTTGACTCCGGTAAGCTCGACTGGAACGACCGGGCGATCGACCATCTCCCCTGGTTCCGGATGCGTGACCCGTATGTGACGCGCGAGCTAACTGTTCGCGACCTGCTCTGCCATCGGTGCGGACTCGGGACATGGCAGGGTGACCTCGTCTGGTACGGCTCCGACCGGACAAGCCGGGAGGTACTGGACTGCGTTCGATTTCTCGAGCCCGTCTCATCGTTCCGGTCGCAATACGGTTATTGCAACCTGATGTTCGTGGCGGCTGGCGAGATCCTCGCAGAGCGGTCCGGCGCCACGTGGGACGAGTTCCTCCACCGGGGGCTCTTCGCCCCGATGGGGATGTCGCGGACGAATACGAAGATCCAGGCGATGGAGCAGCTCGACGATGTCGCCCGGCCCCACACAATCGTCGATGGCAAGATTATCCCGATCGCCTATCGAGAGACGAAAAATACGGCCCCTGCGGGCGGGATTAATTCGTGCGTCGAGGATTGGACGCGATGGCTCCGCCTCCAGATCAACGGCGGGACGCTTGACGGCAATCGCATCGTCCCGGAGGCCATCATTCGCGAGACGCGAACCCCACAGACGATCGTTCCCGCCCAGTCGGAAGCAGACGATCCGCCCTTTTCGACCTATGGCCTGGGCTGGGCCCTCCGCGACTACGAAGGGCATCGCATCGTCTCGCATGGCGGCGGCCTCGACGGCATGCTCTCGCTCTCGGTAATTGTACCCGTCCGGAAGATCGGCGTGGTTGTACTGACCAATTACGACGAACAGGAGTTCTATGGCGAACTCCCCTTCCACGTGATCGATGCCTACCTGGGCGTCCATCATGATGACCGGCAGGACAAGCTCTTTCGCGCCCGACAGGAGCGCGAGCGCCGTGAGCGCCAGGCTGAGGAACGTCAGACAGAAGCCGATGACGCGGAGGGGAATTCGACCGTCAATCTGTCCGCTTATGCGGGCGTCTATCAGCATCCCGCCCTCGGGCGAGCGACCATCACGGCGAAGGACGGCAAACTCTTCCTCGAGATCGAGAGAAATCCCGGGCTGTGCGGCGAGTTAAAGCATCGAAGATTCCAGACACTCAGGATCGATTGGTCCGATCCTTATTTCCGGACCAGCACGATTCCCTTTCGCCTTGATGAGAATGGGAAGGCCGACGAATTTCGCATCAAGGTCCGCCCCGACTTCGTCGACCCGATGGAATACCGATTCACCCGAACGGATCAGTGATCATCATGAAGAAGTCGATGAGCGGGTCGAGCTGGGTCGTGGTGGCGGCTCTTTGGATGCTTCCCTGGGCGGCGACAGGACAGGCTGCGCCTGTAGAAGTCCCGGGGTACGAAATGACCCAGGCCATGATCGCAATGCACGACGGCGTCCGGCTGCACACGGTGATCTACTCGCCGAAGGATGCGCGTGGCCCGCTCCCGATCCTCCTCCAGCGCACTCCTTATAACGCCGATAACCGGGGCGCCGCAATCGGTACAGCACTCCGCGAGTTGGCCGACGACGGTTACATCTTTGTGTTTCAGGATATCCGTGGGAAGTTCGGCTCCGAGGGCGATTTCGCCATGATTCGGGCCCCGCGCGACCCCCTCGATTCGAAGGCGATTGACGAGGGGACCGACGCCTTCGATACGATTGATTGGCTGATCCACAACGTCCGGGGCCACAATGGGCGTGTTGGGATGCTCGGGGTCTCGTACGACGGATGGACGACCGTGATGGCCCTGCTCGAACCCCACCCGGCGCTCAAGGCAGCCTCACCGCAGGCCTCACCGGCCGACATGTTCCTCGGCGACGACTTCCACCACAATGGCGCCTTCCGCCTCAGCTACGGCTTTGAATACGTCGCGCGGATGGAATCGACTCGGGGAATGAAGTTCTTCGAATTCGATCGCCATGACACGTTCGAGTTCTTCCTTGGCCTGGGCGCACTCCCGGCCGCGAACGATCGCTATTTCTACAAAAAACTGCCGACCTGGAACGACTTCACGCAGCATCCGAACTATGATCGCTTCTGGCAGGCGCAGGCGGTCGCCCGGTTTCTGACCCCGCCGAAGGTTCCCACGCTGAATGTCGCTGGATGGTGGGACCAGGAGGATTATTACGGCCCGCTGAAGATCTACGAGACCTGGGAGAAGAACGATCCGAATGGGCTCAGCACGATTGTCGTCGGTCCCTGGAACCACGGCGGATGGAGCCAAGGCGAAGGCGATCGGCTGGGCCCAATCGCCTTCGCCGCCCCGACGGCGTGGCAGTTCCGCGAGAAAATCCAGCGGCCGTTCTTCGCGCATCACCTCAAGGGTCGCTCGCTCGACCTGGAGCCCGCCTTTCGGTCGGGCGGATCGGCCGCCGCGAAAATGCCCGAGGTCCTCAGCTTCCGGACCGGTGCGAACGCCTGGAAGACCTACGATCGATGGCCGCCTCGGTCCGTTCAGTCGAGAAGCCTTTACGTAAAGACGGGCAACCGGCTTT
>DAHZZC010000133.1 GCA_027435495.1 Planctomycetales bacterium | reverse complement strand
GCCCGTAGTGGTCGCCCCGGACGATGAACTCGTGGAGGTGCATGTCGGTCCAGCCCATCGCGATCTGGATCACGTCGTGGAGAAGCCCCAGCGAACCGTCGGGCACCTGGACCCGCCGCCAGATCAGCGGCTTGAAGTCCTTCAGCGTGATCTTCTACTGGTAGACCTGGTCGGCCTTCTTGATCCCCTTGCGATCTGGCCTGAGCGGCTCGTTCTCCTCCAGGGCGTCCAGCAGGTCTTCGAGCTTGCTCATGACGGCCTGGAGCCGCTTCTTGTAGGGGTTGGGAGCGTACTCGACGGCGATGTCGACCTTGATGGCCATCGCGTCGACTTCCTTCCTGGTCAGCCCGATCACCTGGATTCCCGAGGGGGCCTGCTGGAGCCTGGTCTTGAGGCCCCGCCTCAGCCGGGTGGCCGCGATCAGGGCCTCCCGTTGCGGTTCGGTGAGCTTGCGGGGGTACTGGTCCTCGCCCTTCCTGGACCTGGCCGCCATCGGCAGGTTCATCGGCCCCTTCCCGACGAGCATGTCCAGGAAGGTCTCGATGAAGCCGGGCGTCGTCTCCTCGCCCGGCGCCGGCTCGGGCTGATCGGTGTGCCTATCGAGCAGACCTGCGATCTTCCTGGAAACCCGATCGAGCTTCGACCGGAGCTTCTTGTCCTCGGCGTGGTTGGCCGCCGCCGCCATGTGGCCCGCGAGGTCGTCCAGTTCGTCGAGGTCGAGCATCAGCGGTTCGGAGGGCGGCGTGGCTCGGACGGCCTTCTCGTCGAGGCGACCTCGTGACGATCCGCCTGGTGATTTGATGACCTCGATCTCAGCCACCCGCAGCCCGGCGAGAGACCTCACGGCCTTGACCGTCTCTCTGGCCCTCTGCTTCGCCGTGGCGGGCCTGGGCGGCTACTGGACGGCTCAGGGGCTCGGTCCCTGGTACGAGGGCCTCCGCAGGCCGTCGTGGACGCCACCCAACTGGGTCTTCGGCCCCGTCTGGACGGCCCTCTACGTCTCGATGGCCCTCGCCGCCTGGCTCGTCTGGAGGCGACAGGGGTTCTTTGAGGCCCGGTTCCCCCTCGGACTTTTCGGCCTGCAATTGGCCCTGAACCTCGCCTGGTCCGGTGTGTTCTTCGCCCTGCGGCGGCCGGGCCTGGCGTTCGGCGAGATCCTGCTGCTCTGGGCGACGATCCTGGCGACCCTGCTGGCCTTCGGGCGGGTCAGTCGTGTCGCCGGCTGGCTGCTGGCCCCGTACCTCGCCTGGGTCACCTTCGCTGTCGCCCTTAACCTCGCCATCTGGAGGTTGAACGGCTGATCGCTGGAGAGGGGCGTTTTGAGGCCCATCGCCGACCACGGGAGCCACGAGCCTTCCTCGGCCCGGTCACATCAACTCGAAGAACGACTCCCGCCCGATGTGCGGACAGAACTTCTCGACCAGGCCCGGCAGCGCCCCGACGCTCCCCGACACCCAGAGGTCGATCCAGCGATCGATCGAGCCCCGGAAGCACCACCGCTGCACCCGGAACGTCCGCTCGTCCTCGTCGGTCAGCGTGAACCGCATCACTTTCTCGTACCGATGATAGCGAGGAGGCAGTTCGCGGAACCCGAAGCTTTCCAGGTCGAGGGCGACCCGCTCGGCATGGTAGACGACGATGTGCTCCCCCTGGACATCGACCAGGCAGTTCTGCCCCGGCGCGAACCGCTTCAGGCCGCGCTCAACCACGGCGACCTCGAACGGGGTGATGACCTGGGGCCGAATCTTCCGCAGGAACACCTGGGCATCGGGGTTCTCGTAGACCTCGTAGCCCTCCGGGATCGACTCGACCAGGTCGCCCTCGGCGCTCCTGGAGAACCAGTACCTGGCCTTGCCGGTCTTCGTGGTCCCGGCGTGCAGGTAGTAGGTGTCGCCGGAGCGGTTGACGTGGGTCACGGGCATGATCGTGCCTCGCCTGCGGGCCGTGGGGGACTCGAACCGATTCTACCCGATCGGGGGCGGATGGTCCTGGTCTCCTGTCACTATCTCCGGGCGCCGTGACGGGGTGATCGTCGATTGGGCGTTGATCGGCCATCGGGGCCTGGGGGATGATCGGTGGCGAGGGGATCGTCGGCCGACCTGGCGTCGGATCACCCTGAAACCTCGGGCTCAGAAACCCATGGCCTCACGAAGACCCGGTAAGGACCGTCGCAAGGCGGATCGGCTTCCCAATCGCCTGTTCAAGCGGTCGCGGGGACCGGCGATCCCGCCCGGCACCCGCGTGGTGTACGAACCGGCCTGGCGGGAGAAGATGTCCGAGGTCCTGGAGGACTTCATCGAGCCCTACCGGGTTTCGGCCAGGACGCAGGACGAACTCCGCAAACTGCTGAGCCTGGCGACGGTGGCGTGGAACGCCGCATTGCTGCCCGAGGGCCAGAGGAGGGCGATGATCGACGAGATGGTCGAGGCGGGTCTCCCCCGGGCCGCCGAGACGGATCGGGCTCAGGCGCGGGAGATCATCGAGATGTTGGTCCGTCGCAAGGAGGAGCACTTCACGGCGAACCGGCGGGCGATCATCTCCTTCGAGTTGACGGACACCGGCGACGACTATCACCTCTCCGTAGCGTCCACCCTCTGAGCCATAGAGATTTACCTCCCTGCCTACTGGTAAGGGCTTACCAGTCCACAAATTCATGGCATTTGATGCTGGTCGGCCGCCGGCCCGTAGCCTCACTGGATAGAATGACCAGTGAGGCGACCGCGGGAATCGAGCGTTCCGGTCGCGTCAGGTGTCCCAGATGGGACAGGTACTCGGGGGCCAAATTCGACTTGCCATGTCCCCGACCGTGCCGGAGCACGAGATCCCGATCATGAGGGGGCCATCACAACGAAGCGACCGGCTGTGGGGTGGGGCCTGCGTGCACTCCGACACTTCCGGACGATCGCCACAATGCCGTTCCCCTGGATCGAGAAGATACGAGAGTGGACCGCCCCGGTTGGCTCAATAGACGAACGGCAGCAGCCGCCAGGTGCGGCGACGATATTCGGTGTACCGCTCGCCGAACTCCGACTCCAGCAGGGCCTCCTCGGCGTTCATCCGCGCCACCAGCGGCGGGATCAGCAGGAGCGAGACCAGGACGCCGATCCCGCTGCGGAAGACCAGTGCCCAGCCGAAGAGACCCAGCAGCAGCCCGAGGTAGCTGGGATGGCGGATCACCCGGTAGAGGCCACCGGTCTCAAGCTGGTGGCCCTCCTGGATCGCCACCAGACCGCTGAACCGCGGCCCCAGTATGAAGACGGGCGCCATCCGCAGGACGCTCCCGACGAGGAACAGCGCCAGCCCGATGTAGCGAGTGAGGTCGCCGTCGATCGTGCCGATGTCGCGGCGGTCGGTGTACGCCGGCAGCCACCCCAGGAGCAGTCCGAGGGCCAGGAAGGGCAGGATGACCCAGCGGTTCCTCATGTCCTCGCGACGGCCGCTGGAGATGTTCCCGCGGGTGAACGTCGCCGCCACACCGAGGACCACGATCGCGACGACGGCAACGGCCCGCACAGGGTGGGCCAGGAGCGCGGACCAGCCGCCCCAGCCCAGGGCGGCAAGCCCGATGTAGAGCGTCAGGTTCACCGCCGTGAAGAGGACGATGCCCCACTTCGGCAAGGGCTTCATGGCTCAGGACCTCCATGGCCTGGGGGATCGCAGCCTGGACATGCGATGCGTCAGGAGATGTTTCGCCCGGCGATGGCAGATATTGTGTGCCTGCGGCAACTACTGAGGTCGGCCACCCGTTCGCCCCCGCCCCTATCGGGGCCGGGCCTCCAGGCAACCGACTCGGCGTCCCCTCAAGGAGTAGAACCAGAGGGACGATCGGCTGACCTGCCCCTTCGCTTCCCATCGTCGAGGTCACCGGCATCGTCGTCCGGGAGGGGCTGGGGTCAGACAGTGGGGTCGGACATCCAAAAATCCAGATCCCGGAACACACAGCCTCCCCAACCTGGTCTCCTTGGGTTTTCTCTTTCAATAGAGAATCATCTGACCCCATCCGACCCCGATGCCTAAACCCAATGATAGCAAGGGATAATCCGGGGTCACCCGTAAGCCTTCGCCGAACCCGTTTTCGAGTGGGAGTAGGTCCTTCCGCGGTTGATCGACTTGAGGTACAAGCGTCGTTGTCATGGACGGAACGCTTGTTGAGGGACTCCCCGACACAGAGCCGATTGACCTCGCCGACCTGGTGCGACAGTTGCGGCGTGAGGTGGTCGAGTTGCGCCAGGAGGTCGAGCACCTGCGGCGCGAGAATCTCGAGCTCCGCCAGCAGGCCGGATACTGGAAGGGGATGCACGCGAAGGCCACACGGCGCATCGAGGAACTCCAGGCCGACAACGAGCAACTCCGCGGCGAGGTCCGTGAGCTCAAGGATCAGCTGTTCGGCCGCAAGAGCGAGAAGGCGTCCCGCGACCGCTCCAACACCCTCGAAGGCGAGGACGAGGCGCCCGCCGCCGTCCCGCGGAGGCGCGGCCAGCGTGCCGATCGACCCGGCCCACCCCGGCGGGATCAGAGCCAACTGCCCGTCGTCGAGGAGGTCCGCGAGCGGCCCGAAGGCCAGTGCCTCTGCCACCGCTGTGGCGCGGCGATGATCCCCAGCGACACCGAGGATTCCGAACTGCTCGAGATCGACGTCCGTCCCTATCGCCGTCGCATCCGGCGGCGGAGATATCAGCGGACGTGCACCTGCCCGGGCGTCCCACGCACCATCGCCGCACCGCCGGCCCCCAAGCTGATCCCCAAGGGGCGGCTGGGCGTCTCGATCTGGGTCGAGATCCTCCTGGACAAGTTCCTCAGCCACCGCCCGACCGAGCGGCTGCTGGCCCAGTGGCGGCTTCTCGGCCTGGACCTCGCGGCCGGCACGGTGGCCTGCGGCGTCTCGAGCCGCTGTTCGCGCCGCTCTACGAGGCCTTGCTGCAGCGGAATGCCGCCACGCCTTTGGCGCAGGCCGACGAGACCCGCTGGATGGTTTTCGTCGTCCTGGAGGGGAAACGCGGCCATCGCTGGTGGCTGTGGGTGTTCCTGGGCGCCGACACGGTGGCCTTCCGCCTCGCCCCCGGCCGCGATCATGACGTCCCCGAGGGGCACTTCCCGGCCGAGGCCAAGGCCGTCTTGATGGTCGACCGCTACTCGGCCTACAAGGCCATGGCCCAGGTGAAGCTGGGGAACATCGTGCTGGCGTTCTGCTGGGCGCACGTGCGGCGCGACTTCGTCAAGGTAGGCAAGGGCTGGCCGCAGCACAAGGAGTGGGCGTTGATCTGGCTGCAATTGATCCGTGCCCTCTACCATCACAACCGCCTCCGCCTGGCCGCCAGGACCGCCGACGCCGCTGGCACCGCCGAGGCGGAGCTGCGCCAGGTCGCCACAGCCATGCAGGCCAGGGCCGCGGCGGAGTTGGCCGAGCCGGGCCTGGCAACGCCGCGCCGCCGGGTGCTCACGAGCCTGCAGGAGCATTGGGAGGGCCTGACACGGTTCCTGGATGATCCGCGGATTCCGATGGACAACAATGCCTCGGAGCGTCAGGCCCGTGGTCCCGCGCTGGGGCGGAAGAACGACTACGGGTCCGGGGCGTTGTGGAGCGGCCGGCTGGCGGCGATGCTGTTCTCGCTGTTCGCGACGCTGGGCATGGCAGGACTGAACGTGCGGAGTTGGCTGACGGAATACCTGAACCGTTGCGCGGAGGATGGCGGTCAGATCCCATCCGACGTGGCGACGTTCTTGCCCTGGAACATGTCGCCGGAGCGCCGCGGCGCGCTGGCCCTGGACCCAGAGCGCGACGACAGTTCCTGAGTCGCGCCGGAGCATCCATCCCGAGATCCCAGCAAGATCATAACGACTCAGGGCGCCGCCACACCCTTACGTTTGCATAACGGTTTGGGCGAAGGTTTACTTTTATAATAATTGGCATGCCGAATCCCCGCCGCCTCCATGCACTTCTGATCAAAAGTCAGAGTGTGGGACGACGCGATCAACCCCCTGCCCATGAGGGGGGTTCGTCGTTTCGAAGCTCGGCTTATCTCCGTTCCGATGCGGCGGAGGACGTTGGCACTCGTTCCGCCGGCGCGACCGAGGATGTCTGGGCGTCTCGAGAATCGACGTAGTTCCGGAAGCGGGTAATGCGTCCGTCGCGGACGACGAAGACCATGGCCCAGTCGGTTTCGACGACGCGGTTCGTCTCGCGAATCCGCTGACGCTCATGGCCGAGGACGATCACCCTGTCCCCCTTCGCGAAGTATTCTCGGGGCTCGAAGACCTCAAACTCGGCCGACTGCGCGAAGTCACGGAAGAACCTCGCGACGGCCTCTCGGCCACGGTGAACACCCGCAAAGGGAAGCTCAGCCGGGCCCGCGATCCGCCATTCGACGTCGTCGCTGAGCCGGTCCAGGACCCCCGGAATATCGCCCCGGGTCAGGGACGTGAACATCCCCTCGACCACCCGAACATTCGCCTGTTCGTCCACGACGGAACCCCCTGCCGCTTCCGGCCACTCGCGATGATCGACCCAACTCCCGCCAGCGACCTCCTTCCCGCCCAGGGCCATCGCCGCCAGACGCCCCACCGGCCGAGGCTGGCGAGGCCGAGCGGGGGCGAGAGGAATCATCCTGCACCCCGCGCGCCGGAATGCAGTCAGGATCGGGACATTGAGACGATTCTCGACCTTTACGAGGTTCTTCGCTGGCTTCCGGGTCGGGTTCTGGTCAAGTGGAGAGCGGTGAGAGCGAGATTCATCGGGTGATCGTGAAATCGTCAATCGTCTGGCCGTCGGCTCCGATCTGTTGAACGCGGACGGTCTTGCCATCCACGTCCACAAGGGTCATCGAGAAGACCTTCGAGACGTGCTTGACCGTGAACTCCTTCCACGAGGTGGGCTCGTCCTGCTGTTCGGGGTTATACAGGTGCCGGCCGCCGGCGCCGGTGACCAGGTAGATGACCCCCTCGGGCCTGGTGTTGGTCCGGCCGTCGAACGATCGGTCGAGGGTCCACCGGCCGGCGACGCGACGGTCCTTCTTGACGTCGGAGCCGATCGCGGCGGAATTGGGGACGAACGTGAGCGGGTAGCTCCGCTGGTAATTGTGGACATGCCCGCTCAAGACAAGGCTCACCTTCCCGGACTCGAACACCGGTGCCAGGATGCGCATCTGCTCCTCCTCGCCGTGCGATCGCGAGGAGTGGAAGCCAGGGTGGTGGTAGGTCACAAACCGCCAGGCGGCTCCTCTCGCAGCGGCCAGGTCGCGCTCGATCCATCGCCGCAATTCGGGGTCGTTCCAGTCGACCGACGGGTTCGAGTCGAGGACCGTCCAGTGGACGTCGCCGAAGTCGAACGAGAAGTTCGCCATCCGGGGGAAGGCCGGCCCGGCGGCCTTGCGGAAGGCAAACAGGTTGGCTTCGGGGCCGACCAGCGGCGAGGTCATCGGACCGCCCTCACGCCCCTCGGGGCCGTTGAGCGGCTGCGACCAGTAATAAAAATACGAGAGGCCGTCGGGATACTTGCCCAGGTCGCGCGTGCCGATGTCGTGGTTGCCGGCCGCGGCCACGAAAAGGGTCGAGCGGAGGAGCGGTGCGCCGGCGTCGGGCGAGGCGGCGTCGGCGTTGAAGATCGGCCAGAAGCGGTCGCGGTACTCGGTCGCCCGGCCCCGGTCGTAGACGATGTCGCCCGGGATCACGACGAGGTCGGGATGCGCCAGGAAGGCCCGGTGGGCGATCGCCCTCTGGTTCGCCGAGCCGTCGCCGCAGTCGCCGAAGGCGACGAACCGATGCGGCTGACCGGCCGACTTCGGCGCGTGGGCCTCGGACTCGAACACCGAATGGCCGCCGAGGCTCACCCGGTAGGCGAACATTGAGCCGGGCGTCAGGACCTCCAGCGTCGCCTCGTAGACCCGATGCGGGACCATCCCCTCGACGCGAACCTTCCGAGACCGCGGCGCCGGGGCCGCGCGCCAGCTTCCTTGCGGGCCCGGCCGATACTCGACCTTCCAGGCGGCCTCGGCGTCGGCCGCGAGCCAGAGCAGGTCCAGTTTCCCGTCGCCCGCGGAGCGGCCGAGCTGCAAGTACGGCTCGGCCAGGAACGGGCTCCGATTTTCCTGGGCCCGGACGACGGACGTCCCGACCAACAAAACGAGCGCAACCCACCAGCCTCGAACGATCATCGAAGGGACCTCCCGCTCCGCCAGGGACGACATCATCCGAGCCGTCACCTTACCAGAGCGGAAAGCCCCGAGCGTGAATCTCGCGCGAAGAATGCCGGAAGAGACCGGCTCAGGCCGTCGGGCTCGGCTCGTCGACGATCCCCCCGGCGCCGGGCTCGGCGGCCTCCTCGGGCGCGGCAGGCCCGGCCTGCGCGGGCTCGTACCGGATCGCCGAGGTCATCTCGGGCGAGACGCGCGTTGGCTTCAGGAGCGCGGTCACCCTGGTATTCTTCCCGTCCGAGACGCGATGCGAGACCTCGGCGAAGGCCTGGTCGCAGCCGGGGCAGGCGTGGAGCGTCACGCCGACGGCGCCCGTGGTGTCGAAATCGGGCGGATCGGTGCGAAGCTCGCCGACGCGAGCGGCCTTGTCCTCGCGGATGGCCTCCGCCAGTGGCGCGCTCAGCCCGGCCGGCAGGGTGAAGGCGTCGGGCTCCTTGGCGCACCAGTAGCCGCAATCCTCGCAGAAAGGCTCCGAGGCCCTTCCGGCGGGGATCGTCGAGGCCGCGAACGCGACCACGAGCGCCTCGAAGCCCCAGAGGCCCCAGAGCCAGTTCCCCGTTACCGGCATCCTCTTGATCTGGACCCCTTGCTCGTTCCGGAGCCAGAGCGAGCCGAGGAACCCGCTGTAACCGGTCCGCTCCTCCAGCAGTGAGTCGACGACCGCGTCCGGGTCGCTGTCGAGCTTCCCCAGGATCTCGGACCGCTTCGCCTCAGGGATCGATTGGTTCTGCACGACCTCGGCGCGGATCTCCTCGGTGATCGAGGTGGCGAGGTGGATGTAATGCCCGTAGTGGACCAGGACGGCGCTCAGGAGTCCGCAGGCGAACCCGACCGTCCCGACGAGCCTCGGATGGCGCATTCCGAGCCGGCCGACGGCGAACGCCATCACGAACCCCACGCCGAGCCCCTGCGCGATCGGGGTGAGGATCACCAGCGTCGGGATCGGGCTCCACTCCCAGGCCCAGACGAACGCCGCACCCAGAACGGCCGCGGTCGAGCCGAGGATCGTGGTGATCAGGATCGATCGGGCGTCGAGCGATCCGGCCGGGCGGTACGGCTGGCCGACGGGGATCATGGCGAATTCCCTCGAAGTGTGGTCCTTTCGAACGTCAGAGAGGCGACCGAGCAATCTCGCATCGATCCGAGGACGATGCAATACGTGTTTGCTCTCGTTCCGTCGCTCGGCGCGGCGATTGCTCGGAAGTGGATGTTCTGGCGGGATCGACGGGGCGCCGATCCGCCGGTTGCCACTTCCACCGACACGTGAGGATCCAAGCCATGGACGACCCGATCACCCTGGCCATCGACAGGACCGAGGAGCTCCTCGGCCACAGCCCGCACCCGGCGATCGTCGCGGTGCCGCTGGGGGCGTTCGCCGTGAGCAACGTCTGCGACATCCTCGGCCTGGTTTCCGGCGACGACCGATTCGACGACACAGCGCGGCTGAGCATGGCGATCGGCCTCGTCGGGGCCGCCGGTGCGATGCTGACGGGCGTCCGCGACTACGGATACATCCCGACCGATCGCCAGCCGAACCATCAGATCGCCACGGCGCACGGCCTCGGGAACGCGGTGGTCGGCTCCCTTTTCGTGACGAGCTACGTCCTCCGGAGCCGGGACCATGCCGCCGGAAGACGGACCGGCCTGGCCTCCCGGCTGCTTGCCCTGACCGGCGGGGCGCTCTCGCTCTATACCGCCTGGCTCGGCGGCAAGCTCGTCGAGGAATACGGAGAGGCCGTCCAACCCGTCATGGAGATGCAGCAGGACCAACCAGAGGATCGCGAGCCGATCGAGGACGGCCGCGATCGGTCGGCGAGCGAGCCCAGGCGGCAAGGCGAGCCTCGCTCGGTATGATGGAAGGTGGGCGCCGCGACGGGCCGGGCGCCTCGATGAGCGTCCCGAGCCCGACCGCGACGGAGCCTCTTCACGATGCCGATCCGAGATCCCCTGCCCCGAATCTCGATGCTGATCCTCTCCGTCGCCGCCCTCGCCGCCGCGCCGCCTGAGGGCAGGCCGGCGAACCGGCTGGCGAAGGAGACCAGTCCCTATCTCTTGCAGCACGCTCACAACCCGGTCGACTGGTATCCGTGGGGACCGGATGCCTTCGCGAAG
>DAHZZC010000132.1 GCA_027435495.1 Planctomycetales bacterium | reverse complement strand
GAGGTAAGTTCCATGGGTCGGTTTCCTTGTACTTGGTGCTTGTCGAGGTCGGTCAACCCAGACAAGTAGCCAAGGAACCACAAGGAAACCGACGTGTCTTTCTGATCAGTAGGTCTTCCTCAAAAGTGCGAAACTTGAACTAAGGCCGCGTACGTTCTCCATCGCCTCGCCGGCCCGGCGGTGGAGGGAATCGAGCATTGTCCCTTCGAGATAGGCGTCGAGTATGCCCGGGTGGATGTAGGACTTCCGGCAGACGCTTGGCGTGTTCCCCAGGTGGCGCGCGACCGACTCGATTGCACGGACGACGTTCTTCTGCGCCTGAGCCTGCGAGTCGAGGGTCTTGAACTCCTGAAGTGCGATCATCGCGAGCACCGTTCCGGCCCAGGTCCGGAAGTCCTTCGCCGTGAGGTCCTCGCCGGTGATCTCGCGGAGGTAGTCGTTGACGTCTCCCGAGTCGATGTCGCGGACCTCGCCCGAATTGTCGCCGTAATGGAGCAACTCTTGCCCCGGCAGTTCCTGGCAACGGCGGACGACCCGGGCAAGCTTCGGGTCCTCGATGGAAACCACGTGTTGCACGCCGCTCTTGCCCCGGAACCGAAACTCCACCGACGACCCCTTAATTCGGGCATGCCTGTCTCGCATCATCGTCAGGCCAAATGACTGGTTCGTCCGGGCATACTCGTTGTTGCCGACGTGGATCAGGGTCGTCTCCAGCAATCGGACCACGCCGGCAAGAACCTTCCTGCGTGGGAGGCCGCGTAGCTCGAGGTCGCGGTTGATGGCAGCCCGATCTTTGCGAGGGCCTGGCCGAAGGCGAGCGTCCGGCCGTATTTGGCCTCGTCGCGGACGAACCGCCATCGGGCCTGATAGCGGTACTGCTTCCGCCCCTTTGCGTCACGGCCGGTCGCCTGGATGTGGCCGTCGGCTCGGGGGCAGATCCAAAGCTCGGTCCAGGCCGGCGGGATCGCCAGGGCTCGGATTCGGGTGAGCGTCTCATCATCGTGGATCGGCCAACCGTCTGGTCCGACATACCTCCAGGATTTTCCGCCTTCCACCCGATGGATCCCCGGCGAATCGTCGCAGACATAACGCAGGCCAGCGCCCTTCATGAGGGCCGACAGATTGGCCTCCCTCGAAGCAGACGGACGAGCAACCCGGACATGGGGAGCGGTGGTCCCTGTCGCCATCGGCTCACCCCTCGAAGATGACGGGTTCTTGCTGGAAAGTCACCCCTCGACGAACTGTGGCAAGACTCCCTTCTCGCCACGAGTGAGGAGTTTTGCAAGCCTCGCGCGCGTGGATCAGCGCGGCCCAACCTCGACGGCCCGGCGGTAGACATCGAGGTATCGGTCCACGTTGCGGTCCATCGCGAAGTACTCCTCAGCGACCATCCGAGTCGCGGCGGCCAGTCGGGCGGCGAGGTCGCGATCGGCCAGGACACAGATGATCCCGTCGGCGAGGGCATCGCGATCGACCGGGGTGAGCAGGCCGGCACCAGTCTCACCGAGCAGCTTCCGGTAATCGGCGAAGTCTGTCGCCACGATCGGCCGACCGGCCGCGAGGTAGACCGCGATCTTGCTCTGCACCGAGTAGTTCTCCCGGCAGGCGAGACGAGAGTGGACCAGAACGTCGGCGCGCCGAGTGAGCGCGACGACCTGATCAGGCGTCCGGCCGGTGAGAACGACGAGGCGGTTGCCGTGGGGGCCAAGCTGGCGTCGGTATTCCTCGCCGGCTTCGGCCGGTCCGCCGACCAGGACGCAGCGAGCTTCGGGGCGGGCGTCGAAGACGCGGGGGAGGGAATCGACCAGGATCGGCACGCCCTGGTTCGGATGCACAATGCTGCCGACGTACATGATGACCTCGTGCCCCGGCCCGATCCCGGGGATCTCGGCGGGTGGGCCGGGCTCGGCGTACTCGGCGAGGTCGATCCCGGGATAGATTACACTGACGCGGTCGGCCGGAACGCCCTTCTCCTGGATCACGACGTCGCGCACCGGCTCGCCCAGCGTGATGATCGCAGCGGCGTGGTGGAGGACGCCTTGCTCCATCGCTCGATAGGTACGGTAAACCGGGCCCCGGCCAAGCCGGCTCCGCTCGACCTCGTCACCGAGGAGTGAGTGGATCTCGTAGACCATCGGCCAGCCCCGACGACGGCAGGCGAGCAGGGCACGAGTCGCACCGCCGTAGTGCTGGGCGTGGACGAGGTCGAATGGCCGCTCGCGGGCCAATTGGTCAAGGCCGATCCCGGTAGCCCATCCCCAGGCCGGGATCTCGTAAACCGGAGTCCCCTCGAAGTCATCAACCTTTCTGGATAACTGCCAGGGTGGTCGGGCCCGTAGGTGGGCCACCGACACATCGATCCCTCGGGGCTTCAGCGCTCGGAGGATCTTGATCGGCAGCATCGCCGTTCCATCGTACTCCCCAGGGATCGGGAACGAGGTCACCATCAAGACGCGCATCGATCGCGGCTCCATCCTTCGTCTGGTGGGCGGGTCGTCGTCGGTCGTCCCAGGATAGTGCCCAGACCGGCCCCGCGCGAACCCGAACCCGGCCCGACCTAATTAGCCCGAGGGGGACTCGCCAGGCGGGTGGACGACGCGGACGGGCTCTCGGCGGTGGCGCTGGCCGCGGGTCAGGACGCCGCCCATTCGGCGGTCGAGAGCCTCAATGGCCGCGTCGAGAATGCCGCGGGCTGCGTCGAGGTGGCGGGGTCGAAGGGCGTAAGGGTCGCGCGGGAGGCCGGTCCGCGGAAAGGCCAGGCGATCGGGGGCGGCGGCGCGGCGGAGCGTCGGCGGGACCTGGTGCAGCTGCATCGGCTCATAATCGCCGTCCTTGCGCGACGACCTGTAGTACGCCCGGCGCGATTCGGGCGGACCGGGATACGCCCAGGAGGTCCGGAGCATCAGCAACTCGGTGAACTGCGGCCAGGGAGGCGTCTCGGGGTCGAACGCCAAGGTTGGCGTGCCAGGTTCGGCAGCGATCGCGGGAAGGAGGCGCCAGGCCTCGGCCGTCGGGAGCGGGCGGCTGGGGTCAGCAATCAAGCCGCGAAGCTCCTGACGCCCCAGCTCGGCCGCGGCCTGGTGAACCAGCGACTCGGCCGCCGAAATATACAGCAGAAGCGAGGCCCTCGCCAGCCGGCTCGCATCGGCGTCGGAGCGGGCCAGCCGGCTCTGCGTGTGGAACGCCAGCGCGTCCTGGTACAAGCAGTGGAATGGACTGAAGGTCGTCTCAATGACCCAGTCCGGGTCGGACTCAGGGGCCTCGACCCGGCCATTGGTCCCGCCCGATCGCGGACGACCCGCGATCGCGCTCCTGGCGTCGTCCCTCGGCGTCTCGTCCGGAATCATGGCAGCCCTGGCTATCGTCTGACCGAGGGGAGGGGTCGGATACCGTCTAACGCGAGCGGCAAGCATCCCGCCTGGACCCGGCACAGAATCGATTCTAGCAGATTCATGTTCCCTTCAACAGCAGTTCTCCATTAAACCGAGGCGATGGCATTCGGAATGCGCCGACGCCGCGATTCAGAGCGGGATAATCCCGGACCCTTGGACGATCACAGAAAGTCTCCGGCCAGGGCTCTGCGCGATCGAACCAAGCGACAAGGAAAGGCCCCGACGAAGGAAATTTCGGGGACAGGCGAGCAGACCGGGGACGGAAGCGGCGAAGGTTTGTCGAGCCGACCCTGCGGTGAGGGTTAGCCGAAGGGGTGACTCTCAGAATCACTTGATTTCGTCGCCGGAGATCGTCTCGCCGCCGTTCCGGGTCATGATCTTGTTCAGGGTGATCTTGTTGACGGTCGCGGGGATGGACCGGACGTTGCCGTCGCAGAACGCGTAGTTCACCATTCCTGGGTGCTTGCTTGCCCAGTAGATCCAGTAGTTCTGACTCTTGGCGACCACTGGCCTATTGATGGTGCGTTGGATGGTGGTCCGAACGCAGCAGCTCAGGGCCTGCGACCAGGTCCCGGTCTGGTAGAGGCTCTCGCCGAACAGGACGGTAGTCGAGGTGCCGTCGGTTATGTCGGCGATGTTCACCGTCGAATTCTGGAACATGATCCCGTTGTCGTTCATCAGACAGAACGGGTTCTGATCAGCGATAGCGGGCGTCAGGTCGGGGCAACTGGGGGTGGTCTGCAGAATATAGCCAGCGGCCATATTGGCCCGGTAATCCGAGGGGCCGAGCCTGGCGTTGGCGCTCAGCCCGGTACTCGTGTTGACCGTGGTCGGCCGGCGGTTTGAGGGGCAGACGAAGCCGTCGATGGTGGTCCGGATGGCGGTTGAATTGCTCGGGTCGTTAGCGTAGAGGTTGAAGTTGATGTTGTTCCAGAGGTTGGTTTGCTCGAGCTTGATGAAAAGGCTGGTCATCCCGTTCCACATGTAGACCTGGGGGGCAGTGGTCGGGATGCAATTGGCATCGCCGCCGATGAGATTATTCTGGGTGTCGTAGACAGGCCCCATGCAGTACCAGCCGGAGGGGAATGAACTGAAGCCGTCGTGGTATTCCTGGGCGGCGATGGCGAGTTGCCGGAGGTTGTTCTGGCACTTTGTCCGGTTGGCCGCCTCGCGCGCCGCCTGCACTGCCGGCATGATTAACGCCACCAAGACTCCAATGATGGCGATGACGACTAGCAACTCGATCAGTGTAAAGCCGGACCGACGACCACGGCGATGGGCGATGGGACGCATCGGATTTCCCTCGGACTGGAGGCCTCGGTGGGACGTCGGGCGAATCGGCGCCTCGACCCCTCTCTTGTAGCGTACTCGATTCGATCGATCACTGCTAGCGTAGTGTCGTGCTTTCTGGCGCGCAACGGCCGGGTCGGCCTGGATCGGAACGCAGGTTGCCCTTCTCTCCAAGTCTACGATCATCGGACGCGATCGTGTCGGCCGGGCCGCTCAGGAATCGAGAAGCTCAAGGAGGGCTGAGCCAACATCCGCAGTTGAGTTGCGTCCGCCGAGGTCGGGGGTGCGCGGTCCCGGCTGGGCAAGCAGGTGGCGGACCGCTCCACGGACAAGGTCGCCGGCGCGGTCGTGGCCAATGTGATCGAACATCATGGCCAGCGAGAGCATTGCAGCAAGCGGGTTGGCGACCCCCTTCCCGGCGATGTCGGGTGCCGAGCCATGGACCGGCTCGAACATGCTGGGCGCCGTCTTCTCGGGGTTGATGTTGCCCGAGGCTGCCAGACCCATCCCTCCCTGAAGCACAGCCCCGAGGTCGGTGATGATGTCGCCAAACATATTGGTCGTAACGATCACGTCAAACTTTTCGGGGGCGACAACCATTCGCATGCAACAGGCATCGACGTGCTGGTAATCGGACCGGATCTC
>DAHZZC010000131.1 GCA_027435495.1 Planctomycetales bacterium | reverse complement strand
CTGGCTGAGCCTCGATCCGCAGTCCGGCCACGAGCAGGCGGGGCGACGTCCCGCCCTGGTGCTCTCGCCGCGCTCGTACAACGGCCCGGTGGGCCTGGCCCTCGTCTGTCCGGTGACCAATCGGGCCAAGGGATATCCCTTCGAGGTGCCACTGCCGTCCGGGTTGCCCATCTCGGGCGTGGTGCTGGCCGACCACGTCAAGTGCCTGGACTGGCGCTCGCGGCGGGCCGAGTACATTGGCGAGGCCCCCTCCGAGGTCGTGACCGAGGTTGTTCGGCGGTTGGGCTTATTGCTCGGCGGAGACTCAACATAGTCGTCCGCGGCAGGGGAACCGCCCGCCGTCGGACCGTCGACCTCCGCCCCCTCAGCCCGGTGGACGTCGCCTCGTCCATCGGGTAGAGTCGGGTTCCAGAATTGTTGATCAAGAGTTGGACGCCGGAGTCGGCGCGATGGATGGTTCCACGAACGATCGGCAGGCTTGCGACGAATTCCGACGGCGCCGGGTCACGCGTCGTGAGGCGTTGCGCGCCGGGATGCTAGGGACAGCCGGGCTGGGATTGCCTGAGCTGTTTCGAACGCGGGTCACGGCAGCGGGCGCGAATGGATTCGGGCGGGCGAAGTCGTGCCTGCTGATCTTCATGTGGGGCGGTCCCAGCCAGCTCGACACCTGGGACCCGAAACCCGATGCCCCGGAGGACATCCGCGGGAGCTTCGGCACGATCGCCACGAAGACGCCTGGCGTCCGGATCAGCGAGCATTTCCCAAAGCTCGCCGCCCGGACCGATCGGTTCACGATCATCCGATCCATGAGCCACGACGACTTCGCGCACCTGTCGACAGCGCATCGAGTCACGACCGGACACCTGGCGCCGACGCCACACTCCGACGCGGCTGGACCTTCGCCGAACGACTGGCCGCACCTGGGATCGCTGGTCGCGAAGGTTCAGCCTCGGGCCGGGGCACTTCCCCAGGCCGTGACCATGCCGTGGACCGTTGCCCATCCGGCCGCGCCCGGCGGCAAGGCACCCGGGCAGCATGGCGGATGGCTTGGCAAGGCTTATGATCCGTTCCGAATCCAGGGCGATCCCAATGCCGAGGATTTCCGCGTCGAGGGACTCGGACTACCCGACGGGATCACGTCCGATCGGCTCGATACACGTCGAGCGCTCCGGGACGGGCTCGATCTGGGTCATGAGCTTTCCGGGACCGGACCTGCCTCTTGGGACGGATACTGTGAGCGAGCGCTCGACTCGCTGGCCTCGGCCGAGGCTGCTGGCGCCTTCCGGATCGATCTCGAAGACCCCAGGCTCCGCGACCGATACGGAAGGAACATCCACGGGCAATGCCTGCTTCTCGGACGTCGGCTGATCGAGGCCGGGGTTCCGCTGGTGACCGTCAACTGGCACGACGACCACCAGAACTTCTGGGACACGCATTCGGCGAACTTCGCACGTCTCAAAAACGACCTCATGCCCCCGGCCGATCAAGGGTTTTCCGCCTTACTCGACGATCTCGAGATTCGGGGCCTCCTCAGCGAAACTCTCGTCGTCTGGGTAGGGGAGTTTGGACGTGCCCCTCGAATTACTCTCGGCAACGCGGGGCGCGAGCATTGGCCCCATTGTTATTCGGCAGTACTGGCAGGTGCAGGCATAAACGGCGGGGCGGTTTACGGTGTGAGCGATCGACGGGGCGCTTACCCGACGAGAAATCCGGTAAGCCCAGATGATCTCGGCGCCACGATCCTTTTTGCTCTCGGCATTGATCCGTCTCAGAAGGTGTATGATCAGACAAACCGTCCTATGAGGATCAACGAAGGCTCGCCACTTGTTCGACTTTTCGCATAAACCATTTTGAAAGTCAGAAAGAAGGCCGGGTCAGCCCGAAGCTGGCACATACAAGCTCGAGAACCTGGAGCGAGGCCCGTTTCGTCGGAGCCTCTTAATCTTTCCTTTCCGCTAGTTTGCGAAGGAATCGACCAGGAGCGATCGGCGAAAGAACAAGTCTTCGTCTGGGGCGATCAGGTTCCAACTCCTGGACTCCCTGCGATCGTCGCGAGGGCAGGCGGGCGTAGCCGGAGGGTGGGGCTCTGGAGGTCGGTCTCGCGGACCCTCGGGCGGTAGCCAGAGAGGACGTCGCTCCGCGTGAGGATGCCGACCAGCCGATGCGGCTGCGCTCGGCTGACCACAGGAAGCCGGCCGATTGAATGGTTGACCATGTGATCGGCGGCCTGGCGGACCGTGCTATCGTCGTACACGAACCGCACCGGTCCTCGCACGGCGTCGGAGAGGCGACGATCGCCGGCGAGCGAGGCGTCCGCGAGGTCACGGCGTGTGAGGAAGCCGACGAGCGTCCCTTCACGCTGGACGACGGGGAAACCTTGATGCGAGATGCCTGGAGCGCCCGAGGCAAGCCAGGCTCGGGCTTGCTCCACTGTGTCGTCGGCGAAGAGAGTGACCACTTCCGTTGAGGCCACGGCGGTAACAAGGACCTGATCGAGTGCATCGGCCAGGTATTCTCCCGGCGCCCGGATCCCGCGCCGGGCGATCTTCTCCGACATGATTGAGTTGCGCATCAGCAACGACGAGACGAGATAGGCCGCGGCGCAGCCTCCGAGCAGCGGCAGAAGCCCGAAGGGCTGGAGGGTCGTCTCGAACGCGAAGACCGCCGAGGCGAGCATCGCCCGCGACGCCCCTGAAAACATCGCGGCCATCCCCACCAGTGCGGCAATCCTCAGGGCGACGCCGAGGATCGGGGCCACCCGCTCAAGACTGATCCCGACCAACGCTCCGACCCCACCGCCGATCGTGAAGAGCGGGGCCAGCGTGCCGCCCGAAGTCCCGCTCCCCAGGGCGACCGACCAAGATAGGAACTTCATCACGCAGAGGATCGCGATGGCTGGGGCGGCGAGCTGGTTTGAGAGGACAGCGCTGATGTTATCGTAGCCCACGCCCAGGGTGTGTGGGACGAAGTAGCCGATGATCCCGACGGCCAGGGC
>DAHZZC010000130.1 GCA_027435495.1 Planctomycetales bacterium | reverse complement strand
ATCCGGTGACGGGCTCGAGTTCGGTGATTATTGGCGTCTCCAGCACGGGGAAGCACCCGAGCGATTCGGACGTCCGGCTCGTCCCGGACAACGTTCATGGCGCGAGTGATTCGGACGTCCGGCTGGCGGTCACGGATTCGGGGCTTCGGCGACCGAGCGACTCCGACGTGACGCTCGTGAAGGACGACACGGCCGACCACGGGATTCTGACGCCCGGGAGCGGTTCGGGTATCCGATCGTCACCGTTCTTCGGATCGTCAGCCGAGGTCCCTGCCAGCCAGTCGGATAGCGACTTCGACCTCAACCCCTCCAGCGAGCTGATCGACGCTCTCCAGCCCGACTCGGGCAGCGACTTCGAGTTGACGGCGCTCGACGCGAGCGACGAGTTCGAGGCGACCCCGTTGAAGGCGAGCGACTCGGACGTGACCGCGGCCGACCCGAACATTTCGGGAATCAACCTCTCTCGGCCGAGCGACTCCGGGATCAACCTTCAGCAGGCCTCGGGCTTCGGCCTCGGGCAGGCCGACTCGATCGAACTCGCCCCGCTGAGCGACGAGGATCTGCCGACGACCAAGGCTGCCAAGCCCTCCGGGCCCAGCAAGGCCGCCAAGCCGTCCGCGCCCAAGAAGTCGCTCGCCTCGACGCCGCCCCCCGCGACCAAGAAGGGCGAGAAGGACATCTTCGACGACACCGACTTCGAGGTGGACGTTCCGCTCTCCGACGACGATTCCTCGGACGACCAGACGATGCAGCTTGAGGCCGCCAGCGACTTCGAGCTGGAGGAAAGCGATAGCGCCTCGGAGGTCTTTGCGATCGATGAGGAGGCGGTAGACCAGAACGCCGCGACCGCGATGGCCCCGGCCGCCTTCGCCGACGACGACGAGGACGACGACGGTTTCGAATCGGCCGTTTCCAGCGAGATGGCGACCGCCTGGTCGTCCTCCGACTCCAGTTCCGCCGCCGCCGAACGGGGTGGACCGGCCGTGGTCCTCTCGCGAGACGCCGAGGCGGAGTGGGGCGGGCTCTGGATCGGTCTGCTCAGCGTCACCACGCTCCTGATGTTCCTTGTCTGCTTCGTCGCCTTCGACATGGCCCGGAATCTCTACGAGTTCCGAGAGGGCGGGCCGGCTCACGGGCTCGTTCAGGCGATCGCCGGCCTCTTCGGCGGCTGATCCGACGAATCTCCAGGGGCCGGCCGGGTGCCTCGGCATCCGGCCGGCCGAAATCGCCCTGTTCCCCGAAAGGATGCGGGTTGCACGGCTGAGCTGGTCCGGTCTCGATCGATCGGGAAAATCCTCGCCGCGATTCTTGCCTCGGCGATCGTCTCCGGCTGCGCGGTGGTCCCTCGCGATCGCTTCGAGGAATCGCAACGGCTGACTCACTCTCTTCGTACGGAGAACGCCCGTCTCAAGGACCGCGTTCTCGCCCTCGAAGCCCAGAACCAGGACTACGCCGACCGGGCTCTCGACGACCTTCGCCGGCTCACTGCACGAGACGAGGCCATCGATCGGCTCGAAAAGAGCGTGCAGGGCTACCAGGACGATCGCGACCGGCTCTCCAGCGCCTATCGGCGGATGGCCCTCGGGCTGGGCCGGACCGATGACGACTCGGCTCTCGGTTCTTCCGCCGAGCCCTCCCCCTCCGGCGATCGTGGTCCCATCGGCCCTCGTGAGGATCGGAGTGGCTCAACAGGACCCGCAGACCCGCCAGAGGAAGGCTCGGGCCCTTGACGGATCCCCGGAATCCCCCTCATAATCCAGGAGTTCGGGGAATCCCGTCCCGTTCCGTTCGTCCTCCCACCGACTCTCGGAGCCCATGCCGATGAAGCTTTTCGTGCAGGCGCTCTGCGCCGCCATGCTGACCCTCACTCCGGCCCTCGCCCGCTCTGCCGAAGTGCAGGGCGACTATATCGAAGCGCGTAATGCCGACGTCTTCACGGGCCCGTGCTTCTCGAACTCGGAAATTCACATCGTTGGCAAGCAGGCAGTGATGGCCTGGCGAGTCCGGAAAGGGAGCTGGGACGGAGTTGACGTCTCCGGGCTCTGCATCGCCGCGGCCGTGCAGGCCGACAACACCTTCTCGATCGACGATCCCTCGAAATCTCGCGCGGTGATGATCGTCGATTCCAGGGCCAGCGATCGCCAGCGGTCGGCCCTGATCGCGATGGCCCGCACCCTCGGCGGCGACCGTCTCGCGGGCGAGCCCGCGGCCGTGATCGCGACGCGAATGCAGTTGAACCTCGAACCGCCCCACGACGAGGCAACGGCCGGGCATCCCGGTCACACCATGCCTCGGACTCCCCGGGCCTCATTCTGGGCCGCGGGCGTCGCTCAGATCCTCACCCGCCCTCTCGATGAGCGCGACCATCTCTGCGGTAACGAGGTGACGGCCTATCCGCCGCTCTCAAAGGCCGTTGATGTCCAGCCCGCCTACACCCTCGGCCACCAGTTCAAGGGCGAGGGCCTGGAGGTCCGCTGGGACGACCCGAACTGCCGGAGCAGCTTCGTCGGCCATTTCACCTATTGATGAATTGAGTCCAGGAATATCGGTTGGCCGCGGTCCGAAGCTTTTCAGAGTCGAATCGCGGCCTGCCGTTCACCATCGAATTGGATCATCGAGCCCGAGGTTTCCATCGAGATGACGAGAGTCTTCCTCGCGTCGTGGTTCGTTGTCGGCCTGTCCGCGGGGGCGATTGCCCGGGACGGGATGGATGTCAAGGTCGTCGAGCAGGCTCCGCCCGCCTCGCTTTCGAAGCCGATTCGCGAGGTGATCGACTCGCAAAAGGCGTATCGTATTCTCGACGAGTCGGGCGAGGAGCTGGCAAAGGTCTGGCTTCGGAAGGCGACTCCCGCCTCCGAGAAGCCGGTCAGGCCCAAGGGCGTCGTCCAGTTTCCCTTCTTCACCGACGGCGAATTGCTCGGCGTGATCGTGTTCGCCAAGGAAGGGCACGACTTCCGTGACCAGGCCGTCGCGCAGGGCGTTTACACGATGCGGTACGGTCTCCAGCCCGTGAACGGCGATCACCTGGGCGTCAGCGACTATCGCGATTATGCCCTGCTGCTGCCCGCGTCGAACGATCAGCAGGTCGCACCGCCCAAGCGAAAGCAACTGGAGCAGAAGAGCGCCGAGGCGGCCGGAACCAGCCACCCGGCGACCTTCTACCTGATGGCGAGCCCGTCTGGATCGAAGGCTTCGCCGGCCATGATCCACGACGCGGCCAAGGAAACCTGGAGTGTGGTTCTTCCGCTTCAGCTTGAAGTGAAGGGTGGTGGGTCGCTGACCTATCCTGTCCGGCTGGTCGTGGTGGGGATGTCGGCGGCCTGACTCCTCGCCTCGCGGACAAACCGGCCCGATCGCCGGTCGGAATCGCTTATGTTACCCGTTACATTCCTGGTCGCCCTCCTCCTGGCCTTCGGGATCGACCCGCCCCGTGGCGGAATTCCGGCGTCCGACATCGGATTCCGCGTCCTGGAGACGATCGGGGGGATCGGCCTCATCGCCGTTTGCTCGCTCGGGCTGGGGATCTGGGTGACCGCGAGGGTCACCACCGATCGCCAATCGGCTTCCCGAGTCCGGCGCCGGTATTTGCTCGCCACCCGGTTGCTCGCACTTCTCTCGCTGATCGTCTACGGGTGGATTATCCACTCCGTCGGCTGGTCGCGAGTGGTCCAGGCGAACTGGGGCTTCGACGGCCTTGGCGTTCTCGGCGATGCGATGGTCTTCCTGCCGTTTCTGGTGATCCAGGGACTGATCTGGTGCGGGCAGTTCTTCGCTGAGCAGGCCCTGGAGATCCGGATTCACGCCGGATCGGGCGGGCGTCTTGGCCGCTATCTGATCCTCCGGTCGCGGCAGACGCTTGGCCTCCTGATGCCCGTCGTCCTCACGTTTGTCGTCCGTCGCGACCTGCTGCGCCCGCTTTGGCCGGACTGGGACGCCTCCCCGATGGCCGAGCCGATGGAAATCGTGCTGCTCGGCTCGATGATCCTGATCGCCGCTCCGATTTTTATCCGGATCGCCTGGCCGACTCGTTCGCTCCCCGACGGCTCCCTCCGCCGGCGACTGGAACGGGTCGCAGGCCGGGCTGGCTTTCGCTTCACGGACGTTTTGATCTGGGATACGGGTGGGTGCGTCCTGAATGCCTGCGTGACCGGCATCCTGCCTGGGTTCCGCTACGTCCTACTGACCGACGCCCTGCTCGAATCGATGTCGCCTGTTGAGGTCGCGGCCGTCTTCGGGCACGAGATCGGCCACATTGCGCATCGCCACCTTCTCTCCTTCGGCTTCTTCTTCGCGGGAAGCCTGGCGCTCCTCTCTCTGATCGGCGACGGACTGGATCGGGCCTTTCTCTGGGCGGGCCCGCTTGTCCTGGTTCCCGACTGGATGGGCCCGGAGGTTGTTGACCTCGCGCGGGAATCGGTTGTGCTCGCAATCCTGGGAGTCTATTTCTGGTTCGTCTTCGGCTATCTCTCGCGACGGTTCGAGCGCCAGGCCGACGTCTTCGGCAGTCGGGTTGTTTCGTGTGAGGCAGGAGAGTGCCCGCCGCACCTGGACCCCGACCGCGAGCCCTGGGACCAGTCCGACGCACGAGCCGGGCTCCCGCTCTGCCGGGGTGGTCTCAGGACGTTCGCTCAGGCGCTCGCCATTGTGGCGCAGTTCAACGGGATTGACTTTGATCGACCGTCCTGGCGGCACGGAAGCATCGCGTACCGGATTCGGTTCCTCGAACAACTGGAGCGTGAGCCGGGCGGAGAACGCCGGTTCGAGCGCGAGGTCCTGGGGCTCCGCATCCT
Organism: Planctomycetales bacterium; assembly: GCA_027435495.1. Classification (GTDB taxonomy): domain Bacteria; phylum Planctomycetota; class Planctomycetia; order Isosphaerales; family Isosphaeraceae; genus JAKAUH01. The sequence continues at coordinate 1,804 of DAHZZC010000130.1, read as the reverse complement.
GCTGGCGATCGTCATGGTTTCGGCGATCGGAGCCGCCGCCTGGCGGCAGTTCATCTAGGGGCGACTGCCGGAGCCTCACGAACGTAACTATCTGAGATTCCCGGATCTTTGGCTAAAGAATCCGGCGTGGTCGAACGGCCCTTTGACCCCTTGAGTCTTTTTGTTATAGTCCGGACGCCATCGCCCTGGAGGGCGTTTTGCCACTTCGAGATCCCCGCGACAAGGAGGTCGCCATGTTTCGCTGGCCGATCCGCCTGAAGCTGATGGTGGGGCTCGGCCTCGTCGTGGGGATGATGTTGATCCTGATGGGCGGCTCGATCTTCGGGCTCCATTCGTTCCACATCAGCAACCTGACGCTCGGCGACCAGCTCCGCGAGATCGGGGCTTCGACGAACCTCTTCGCCGCGGTCTTCCGCCTGCATGTCCCTCGGGAAGGCTCGAGCGAGGCGGATCGCCGCGACCTCCTGAAGCGCGTGCACGAGGCCCGCGCGGCGCTCAAGGTCTACCATCGCGAGCTGAAAAAGAACGCAACCCAGGGAAATCGGGCTGACAGCGGCCTCGACGAGCTCGGTCTCGCACTCCTGATGGACGAGGACCTCACCTGCATCCTCAACGAGCTCGACCCGGACAGCGGGCCTATTCCCCCTCTTTTCCCCGGGACAACCGTCTACGCCGATCTGCTCCCGAAATTCAAGACGGCCGAGCCTGGGATGAGACGCCGGGTTGATCGGCTTTATGAGACGGTCAGCCAGCTACCGACCAAGCTCCACCTCGACTTCTGGGCGGTGCTTCAGGAATCGAGCGGCCAGTACAAGATGAGCCGGATCATCGTCTGGTCCTCGTTCGTCATGGTGCTGGGGATGCTCTACGCCTTGACGGTTCTGCTCAACCGGTGGGTCCTTTCACCGGTCCGGATGCTCCAGCGCGGCGTCCGGCACGTCGCCCGCGGGTCATTCGACTACAAGATCAATCTCGCGACCGGCGACGAGATGCAGGATCTCGCCGAGGCGTTCAACGAGATGACCGCTCAGATCAGTGTGACCTACAAGGACCTCGAAGGCCAGGTGCAGGAGCGGAGCCGGCAGCTCGTCCGATCCGAACGGCTGGCCGGTGTCGGCTTCCTCGCCGCTGGTGTTGCTCACGAGATCAACAACCCGCTCGCCTCCATCGCCTTCTGCGCCGAGGCTCTGGACCTTCGACTCTCCCGATCCCTCGCTGGCTCGGACGACGCCGACTCGGCCACTGTGAACAAATATTTAAAGATGATTCAGGAAGAGGCTTTCCGGTGCAAGAGCATCACCGAGAAGCTACTCGACTTCTCGCGATGCAACGAGATCACCCGGGAACGCACCGACCTGGCCGGCCTGATTCAGGGCGTGGTCGACATGATCCAGCACATCGGCAAGTATCGCGGAAAGAAGGTGAACTTCTACCCTCGTGAAGCCGTGATGGCGCACGTCGATAGCCAGGAGATCAAGCAGGTTGTCCTGAACCTGATCGTCAACGCGCTGGAGTCGATGGACCACCAGGGGACGCTCCGGATCGAGGCCCGATACGCCCAGGGAATGGCCGAGATGGCCTTCACCGACGACGGCTGCGGGATGGAGAGCGACGTGCTCGAAAACATCTTTGAGCCGTTCTTCACCCGCCGGCGCGAGGGGAAGGGGACGGGCCTGGGCCTGTCGATCACGCACCGAATCATCAGCCAGCATAACGGCGAGATCGGCGCGGTCAGCCCGGGCATCGGCAAGGGCTCGACCTTTACCGTGCGGCTGCCGATCCATCCGACCGAAGCCTCGGACGG
>DAHZZC010000129.1 GCA_027435495.1 Planctomycetales bacterium | reverse complement strand
CGCGGAATCCAATCTTCTCGAACGCCTTGTTCCATTCGAGAATGCCGTCCTGAACATACGGCCGATATTCCTCGGGGACGTTATCCTCGATGTACCAGACGATCTGCTTCTTGGGTGGCGAGAGCCTGGAGTTTGGGCTGGCCTTCTCAAGCCGCCACCGGTTGATCATCCTCTTGGCGTTGGTGTCGGGGTCGGGATTGGCGAAGTCGGTGAGGGAGTTGAGGAAGTGGCCAACGCGATAATCGGCCATCCGTGGGCGATAGCCATACCCGGGCGCCTTGCAGAGGCTGTAATGAATCACCATCGTGATCCCCCGGCGATCGACGACCGGCGACGACCCGCCTGAGCCAAAGGACATCCCACCCCGACCGCCAGCCGAATAGGTCGCCTCAACCTCGATCTCGACATTCTCGGGATAGGTCCGGACCTTGAACCACCGCGATCGGCTGCGGTCGAGGTAGCCGAGGCCAAGCTGGGCGAAGTCGGTGAGGAAGATGTCGGCGAAGTCAACGACCAGGCCGCCTCCGTGCGGGCTAATGCTCAGGATCGGCAGCGACATCAGGATCGAGTCGGTGTAATTCTGTTTGACCGCTTTCTCCAAGGGCGAACCGGCCGGAGCGGTGAAGTGGATGTTCTTGCGGATAAGCTGCAGATTGTCGCCGACGCGGTGAAAGGTCAGCACCCACTCGTCGCCGAAGTTCAGCGGTTGGCCAGCGTTGGCCGATCCTCGGGCGATCGTCATTGGCGCCAGGATTGGCTGATCCAGCAGCATCGGCCGGATCTCGGCGTAGAGATGCTGGTCCTTCTCGTGAAGAGGAATGTAGCCCTCATAGCTCTTCGCGTTTCGCGTCAACTCGTTGAAATCCTGCATGGGCCGCCCGCCCGGCGACCGGCCAAACGGCCCCTGGGCCCTCGCCGTGTCGAAGGCTCCCCCGATCGCGAGCGCCATCCCGCCGATCGCCGCGATCCATCGTCGTATTTTCATTGTTGTATCCCCAGGTGATCTGGCCCGGATTTCCTCGATCGCTGTCGCCCGAGTGTGCCCCCGAAAAGTCTTCGTTGGCCTCGCGTCTTCCCCCGTCGTCACAGGCCATTCATCAAGGATACACGCCGGCTCGGACGGGTGTAAACGTCCGTCGATAACGGAGAGTTGGGCGAATGCAACGCAGGAACCTTTCGGGGCGGTTGGAAGGATTGGCCGGACCACGATTCGTCTGGTCAGACGGCGGGATTGCGGGTAAAAACGGGTCCGCCGGGTGGTCCGGATTGCGGGGCCGGAAGAAAATCGGGGGGATGACCGGCCATGGCAACTTGGAGGCGATGGATCGCCCTGGGCGTGCTGGCCGGGGCGGCGATGGGGACGGGGCGGTCGGCGATCGCCTCGGCCGACGTCCGGCTCGATCGGGATTTTCTCAGCGGGATCATCGAGAAACTGCCACCGGTCGCGTTTGAGAAGCCGGGGCAGTATCGGGGGATGGTCCACAACTTCGAGTTGGTCGGGATCGACCCACGCAGCCGGGTAATTCTGGTGGCCTGCCAGATCGATGGCGAGTTTCGTGCACCGGTGAACGGCCCGATCACCGATCGGGTGGCGCGGAGTCCGGAAACGCCCGAAGGCTGGAGACGATTCGGATTCAGCGTTCGGGCCCGGGTCAACGTTGAGCCGGGGCGTGAGGGCGGCCCTCGCTTCCGAATTGCAATCGACGAGGTCAAGCGGCGTGGCCTTGACGGCGCTAGCGGCCTCGTCGCGCGAGCGCTGGGGAGGTTCTTCGACGATCTGGTCACGCAATTCGCCAACGGCCGGGCCTCTCAGTTAGGCCAGCGGCTCAACCTCGAGATCGCCCGCCGGATTGCGATCTTCCGCGAGTATGGTGTGTTTTGCGGGATTGAATACTCTCAGGCGGAGCTTTTGCTCCACTTCGACCTGACACGCCTCCGCCGCGAGGGGATCGCCGGGTTCGTCTTCAGCGAAACGAAGCCCGGCACGGTCCCGCTTTACCGATGGCGGCATCCGGCCGACGGCTCGTTTTACTACACCATCCGCTGGAATGCGCCGGACCGCCCTCACGCCGTTGCGCAAGGGATCGCCTGTTTTGTTTTGGATCACCGCGTGCCAGAGGCCGTCCCGCTCTTCCGATGGTCGAACGGCCAGGATCACCTCTACACGACCCAGATCGACGGCGAGAACGCGCCGCAACTCGGGTATCGATTCCAGGGGGCCGCGTGCTACGTCTTTGCAGCGCCTCTTCCGGGGACGGTCCCTCTCTATCGCTTCTTCGACCCCCGGCGACGCTCTCATTTCTACACGCTGCACCCCCACGCCGAGTTTCTCAAGTAAGCTCGAAGTGGCTTGAACCGCAGGCCAGCCCCCCGCTACGATCCGATAGACGGAAGGAGCTTCGGACGACTTCGGAGAGATCGGGGATGGCGTCGGGACGGTCGAAGTGCGGGCGATGGACCCGTGGCGTTACCCTCGTCCTGGCGATCGTGACGGCGATCGGCGCAGGGGTCTGGTATGCCGGCGCGCTCGATGCGCTGTCAGGTTCTCGAGCTCTCCCACTGCACCGATCGACGGAGTTCGTTGCGGCCGGAATCGGGGCGCTGGCCGGGCTCTCACCATCATCGGCCTATGTGATCGAGACGAACGAAGGCCTGATCCTGGTGGATTCCGGGCTGGAGTCTGATGCCGGGCCGGTGAAGGCGGAAATGGCGAAGCTCGGGCTCGACTGGCGTCGCATCCGGGCGATCCTGCTGACCCACGCACACGGCGACCACACCGGCGGTGCCGCGACCTTGCGCCGACAAACGGGCGCTCGCATCTATGCCGGCATCGGCGACGCGACCGTACTCCGCGAGGGCGGACCGCGTGAGGCATTCTTCAGCACGTTTGCGATGCCCGACCAGTCGCCGCACCCGACCCCGGTCGATGTCGAGCTCCTCGGAGGCGAGCAGATCATCTTCGGAGATGTGCGCGTCGAGGTGATCGCCGCGCCCGGGCACACCACAGGGAGCACCTGTTACCTCGCTCACCGTCAGGGTTTACGCGCATTTTTCGCGGGCGATGTGATCATGATGCTCCGCGGCGACGAGCCCCCTCGCGATGAGATGGGGAAGCCGCTTGGGACCTATTCGGCCTATCTGGCTCCCTCCTTTCGCGGTGACGCACGCGCAACTCTCCACTCCTTGAAGGCTCTCCGTCGAATCCCTGTCCCTGACCTGGTTCTTCCAGGTCATCCCC
>DAHZZC010000128.1 GCA_027435495.1 Planctomycetales bacterium | reverse complement strand
ACCCGACGACGAATTGAAGCGTCGGCTGGAAGAGATGCCCCGCCCGCCGATGGTCGACCTCCCGAAGCCGGCCGTTGCCGAGAACGAGTCGCCCGTCGAAGGACCTCCCGCCCCCACTGAGTGAGAAGGCGAGCGACCCATGACGCCCCCGATCCGGTTGATCTTCCTCGGCACGGGCGACTTCGCCCTTCCCGCCTTCGAGCACCTGGTCGACTCCGGCCAACAGGTCGTGGCGCTGGTGACCCAGCCCGATCGGCCGCAGGGCCGCAAGCAGGAGATCATCCCGGCCGCGATCAAGAAGGCGGCCGAGGCACGCGGCGTCCCCATCTTCCAGCCCGAGGACGTCAACGCGCAGGAGAGCCTCGACCACATTCGAGCGCTCGCCCCCGATCTACTCGTGACCGCAGCTTATGGTCAGATCCTCTCGGCCGACCTGCTGACGATCCCCCGCCTGGGTGGGATCAACCTGCACGGCTCGGTGCTGCCGGCCTACCGGGGCGCCTCGCCGGTGGCGCGGGCGATCCAGAACGGCGACACCACCAGCGGCGTCACCGTGATCCGGATGACGCCCCGGATCGACGCTGGCGGGATGATCGCCGTTGCCGAAACTCCGATCGATCCCGACGAGTCGGCCGGCGAACTCGAGGCACGCCTCGCACGGCTCGGCGCTCCGCTCATGGCCGATACCATCGCCCGGCTCTCGGCGGGCGAGGTGCCCATCATCCCGCAGGATCAATCAAAGGTCACACGGGCTCCGAAGCTTCGCAAGGAAGATGGCCTGATCGACTGGTTCCGCTCCGCGCGGGCCGTTCACAATCACGTCCGGGCGATGCAGCCCTGGCCGATCGCCTCGACGACCTGGTTCCCTCGCCCCGACTCGTCGCGCGAGCCGACACGCCTGATTATCCACAAGACGACGGTCGTCGACGGGGCTGGCCAACCCGGTGAGGTTCTTGAAGCCGATGGCGATCGCCTGATCGTTGCGGCCGGCGAGGGCGCCGTGCGGATTCTGGGCTTGCAGCTCGTGGGGAAGAAGCCCGTCTCGGCCGCCGAGTTCCTGCGTGGCCATCGGGTTCAGCCGGGCGAGTCTCTTGGTCGGGACGAGCGGTGAGCTTTCAAAAAGGCGAGCGAAGGACGGGGGCGGAGCGCAGGGCGTAGCCTAGCTCCTGATCCCTCGACCGTCATCCCTGAAGCTAATGTGTCGATTCTTTGCAACAGGTAGACTCTGGCGGTCGGGCGGGACATGGCCTAGAGTTAGTTTGTCTGGGTCCTGACGACCGCGAGCGTGGACGCTCGTTCTGCGAGGCCGCACGATCCTCCCCCAATCGGACGGAGCGGGATCGGCCCGATCCGAGCGAACCGGCTCCGAGGCTTCCCTTGCTCCGCAACCCGACGCGCCCCTCGCCACGCCGGCGCGCCCGACGCCCCAGATCCGAGCCGCTCGAAGAGCGGTCGATGCTCTCCGGATTCTCGCCGACCGCCGTCGAGCAATACTATCTGACGCTCCTCAACGACGCCCGGTTCAACCCGGGGGCCTACGGGGTCTCGCTGGGGATCGACCTGTCGACCGTGGCGGCCTCGCAGCCGCTGGCGATGAATCCCCTGCTCGTCGAGTCGGCCCGGCTGCACTCCCAGGACATGATCGCGAATAACTACTTCGCGCACGTGACGCCATCGGGTGTCGACCCGGGCGGGCGGATTGCGCAAACCGGATTCGTCGCCAACGGCTGGGCCGAGAGCATCGAAACCAATACCCAGCCGTCGGCGTATGGCGGCGGCTTCCCGGCCAATTATGCCGCGACCGACGCCGCCTACAGCCTCTCGAACCTGATCGTCGACCAGGGTGTCCCCGACCTCGGCCACCGGATCATGCTGCTCGACATCGGTGGACAGGATGCGCTGATGCGGCAGGTGGGCATCGGGATCGCATCGCAGGTGATTCAGGGCTACAACATCCCCTTCGACTACCAGCAAACCGATACCACGATCGACCTGGCCGGGTCGAGCTACACGGGAGCCTACCTGACCGGCGTCGTCTTCAACGACCTCGCGGGCAATGGCGAATATCAGCCGGGTGAGGGACTCGGCGGGGTGACGATCAGCGTGGCGGGCGTCGGGACGACCACCACGATGGACGCCGGCGGCTACTCGATTCCCCTGGCGCCCGGAACCTACACCGTCACCGCAAGCGGTGGTGGCCTCGCCTCACCGATCGCCCGGACGGTCGACGTCGGCAACAGCAACGTCTTGCTGAACTTCGATGCGAATCCCAACGGCGCCACTCTGGCGGCCGGGTCTTCGGGCGCCGCAGGCGGGACGCTCGGCACCTTCTCGGCGATGGCGGCCGGTGACACCCCCTCCAGCTACAGCGCGAAGATCGACTGGGGCAACGGGAACACCTCGTTTGCCATGCTGACCCCGAACGCAAACGGGACGTTCAGCGTCCAGGGCGCCAATCTGTATTCCGCGCCGGGGCTTTATGAGGTCCGCGTCCTGGTGACGCACCTCAGCGACGGCAGGACCGTCGCGATCAATGCAGCCGTCGTGGTCGGCGGGACCGGTCAATCATCGGCCGGGATCGGAGGCGGAGGCGGAGGCGGTGGCAGCAGTTCGGGGGTCGGATCGCTGACCGGGACCACCAGTGGAGCCCCGACCGTGTCGCGTCACGGCCGGCACGTCCGGAAGACTCTGAAATTCCACCGGACTGTGAGGCATTTCCAGCACTTCTCGACGCGGCATGCCGTCCGACAGCACATGCTAGCCTTCGATCGGGCCCATCACGGCCAGACGATTCCCCTTGTATTCGTTGCCCCCGACACGACCCGTCCGCCCGGCTTTCCCCGGTTTTCATGACTCCCGGACACGGCTCTCACGATTGATAAGTCCCCCGCGCCCGGACTCGCATCCGGCCCATCGACCCCCCCCTCGCCTGACGACCTAACTGAGGGACGAGATCCCGAAGGACGCGGGGAGAGGGACGATCATGAGGACGCCAGGGATCGTGCGATGGATCGTCCTGTCCACGGCGATGGCCATTCTCCTGAGCCATCCGGCGCTTGCGGATCCGACCCACGCCGATCGCAACCAGGGGCTTGAACTGTACAAGGCCCACCGATACGCCGAGGCCATCCCCTACTTCGACCGTGTGCTCGAAAGACACCGTCGCGACATGGAGGTCCGGCTAAAGCGAGGCGCTTGCTTTGTCGCGACCGATCAGCCCGAGAAAGCGCTCGCGGATTTTGATTGGGTCAACGGCTATAGTGCCCACGTCGCGGGAGCATTCCAGGGCGCCTTCAATGAGACAACCGCCGGAATCACCCTTCCCAGTCCAGATCCCTGGTATCCGGAAGCCTTCGGTAACCGCGGCATCGCGCTGTTGATGCTGGGCCGCGACCAGGAGGCGCTAGAGAGTTTCCAGCAGGCGGTGGCCCTGTGGAACCGTTGGTATAACATCCCCCACTTCAACCTGAGCGGGATGGCGGGCGGTTGGCCTCCGAACCGTTCCGGAGAGATGCGACACGGACGCGCCGCCGCCTATCAGGGCCTCGGCCAGGCGTATCACCGGCTCGGCCAGGCACCCGCCGCCATCGAGGCGTACAACACAGCCATCTCCATCTACCCAGCCGACGCGAATTCGTACGTTGGCCGGGGGGATGTCCTGCTCGAACGGAAACTGATCGCCGAGGCGATTGCCGACTACGACCGCGCGATCCAGATGGATCCAACGCACTCACGAGGATACGCCAGCCGGGGTATCGCGCATTACCTTCAGGGCGAGAACGAGAAAGCCGTCGCCGACCTCGACCAGGCCATCGCGATCGATCCGAACTACGCGAAGGCATACAGTTACCGAGGCGCCGCCCACGCTCGTCTCGGGCAAAACGAGCTTGCGCTGAAGGATTATGACGCAGTAATCCGGCTGATGCCCGAGTTCGCTGGGGGATACAAGGATCGGGGCGGCGTGCTCTACCGTCTCGGCCGGTATGACAGCGCTCTACGCGACCTCGACAGGGCCATCCAGCTCGACCCGAGGAAGGGAAAGGCGTACCAGAACCGGGGTGCCGTTCAGACCGCGCTGGGGCAATACGAGCGAGCGATCGCCGATTACGACCGCGCGCTCGAGCTCGACGACAAGAACGCCGGGGCCTACACCAACCGCGGTCGGGCCCACTTCGCGATCGGCCATTACGACCAGGCCATCGCCGACCTCAGCGAGGCCATCCAGCTTGAACCGAAGAATCCAATCACCCGGTATAATCGCGCCGAGGTGTTCCTCCGGCTCGGGATGAACGAGCGGGCCCTCGAGGATTACTCGGCGACCGTGGAGATCGCTCCGAAGATGGCTCCGGCCTATGCGGCGATCGGGCGGATTCAGGCGCAGCTTGGCCACCGTGACGAGGCGATCCGCGACTTCGACATGGCCCTCCGCCTGGATCCGAAGGGGGCCGGAGTCGCCGTGTACCAGGATCGGGGCAACGTCCGCCGCGAGGGAGGCGACTGGGCCGGCGCTCTCTCGGATTACGATCAGGCGATCGCACTGGACCCGCGACGGGCCGAACTGTACGTCGCTCGAGGCTGGGCCCGGCTCGGATCGGGAGCCGAGTGGGCCGACAATGATGCCCGCGCGTACTTGATGCTCAAGGGCTGGCGTGACCCGTTCAGCCCGTACATGGGTCTGCTGGCGATCCTCGGGGCCCGAGGAACACCACGCGAGGCCGAGGCGCGTCGGCTGCTCGACGAGGCCGTCGTGAACACCCCGCGCGGCCAGTGGCCCGACCCAGTCCTCCGCTACTTCCACGGCGATATCGACGCGAACACCCTGCTCGCCTCGGCGCGGAGCCAGCGGCATCTCGCGGAGGTCCACGCGTTCCTCGGGCTCGAAGCGATCCGGACCCAGAACCCAGCCGCCGCCCGTCCGCACCTGGAATACGCCCGCGATCACGGAGCGCCCGGCTCGATCGCCGCCGACGTCGCCCGCGCTGCCCTTACCCGACTGCCTTGAGAAGACGGGAAGGAACCACGAAAAACACGAAGGACACGAAAGAAGACGGAGAAGCTCGACTTAATGAAGCTCCTCGGCCATAGGCCGAGGTATCAGGAAGGCCCCCCCGAGGGGGCCGTCTACGTGGGGTAGCCCCCCTTGGGGGCGTGGAGGTCAGACCAACTTCTGCGATTCCCCGGCACGTGGCAATGGCTTCTCCGAA
>DAHZZC010000127.1 GCA_027435495.1 Planctomycetales bacterium | reverse complement strand
GCGGCCCGGGCGATCGAGGCGTCGATCACGAGGACGCGGGATCGGACCTTCGCCACGCGGCTCACCCCTTCGACAGCCGGCTCTCGGCGGCGGACAGATAGCGGCTCTCGGCTTCGAGGGCGACCTCGTCGAAGTCCTCGGGCCAGTCGCCGAACCGGCCCGCCTCGTCGAGCTCGGCGGTCTGGATGCGGGTGGTCCCGTCCTTCTCGTCGCGGAGGAACCAGTTCAGCCCGACGAGGCTCGGCTCGATGACCCCCTCGGCCACTAGCGTCTGGACGGCCAGCAGGATCAGCGAGCTGTGCGTCTCGGCGACGACCCGCACGCCCCGATTGGCCGCGTTGACGAGCAGTCGCGCCATCGCCACCTGCGCTCGGGGATGGAGATGAATCTCGGGCTGTTCGATGTAGACCAGTTGCCCAGGCTGCGCGGCCCTCAACGCCACGACGACGGGAAGAGTTTGGGAGACGCCGAGCCCGACATCGGCGATATTGACCAGGTCTCTTGCGCCCCCCTGTCTCGGCCGCGGCAATCGCCCTACCCGAAGTTCGACCTGTGTATCGTCGATGGGAGTCGCCTCGACCTTCCAGGTGAGCCCCAGGGACTTGAGATCCTCGCTCAGCTCGTCGACATTGTTCGGCGAATCCATCGCCCAGGAACTGACCATGCTTGCCGCGTAACTCTCGAAGGTGCCCCGGAATCGCGGCCCGATCGACGCGACCGGGTAGACTCGCTCGGGATTCCCCCGCAACCCTGGCAGATGGATGGCCCCCGTAATCGATTGAACGATTTTACCAAATCGTGGATTCCTCGGCGAAAACGGTGTTAGCGAAGCGAAGTCAGTCGGATAGGAATCTCGCGTGTCCTGTCCGGGAAGGAAGCCCATTTCAAGGAAAGGCCCAACTCGCCGCACGTCCATTTCAAACAATTTCGTATATTCTTTTAATTGACCCACCGAGTGATGCCCGGCTTCCAGATCCAGGAACTTTATAAATTCGTCGAGTTTCGTATTTTCGGTAAGAGGATACCTACCGGATTGAAATCCATAAATATTTGAGGTTAACTGAAGTCGCTTATTTTTCTTGCTCCATTGATAATTGAATTCGATGTCCGCTCCCGTGGTGATTCCAATCTTCACCGAGAATTCATCGGACGCCTTCCTCGGCGTTATTGCGGGCCAGAATTGATTCACCGAAGTAAACTTGACGTTCGGGCCGTTAAGCAGCAGAGGTCCCGGATCGAACTGCGCATCCATTGTCTGTTTCATCAACAATAGCGGCTGCATCATGCTAGACTTACCGGAACTGTTAGCACCGGCGAGCAACGTGAGGGGCCGAATTTCAAGCGTCCGTTCCTCAACTATGGATTTGAAGCCGGAAACCGACAGCGAAGTCATGGCCGACCGAATCGATTGTGCATCTGCGACGGACCCGTTTGCCCTGGACATGATTCGTCGAGCCTCCCTAACCGCGCCATCCAACACGACAGGTTATTATGGCAAGTGTGTGCCCTCGTCGGAACCCGAACCTCCCCGCTGCGTTTCGTCCCCCGGCGTGATAGGATAGAGACGAAGATCGACAGCATTCCGGAGCGCAGTGTGATGAGCCAGTCGGGCGTTTTTCGATGGTCGAAGGCCCGGTTCCTCGAAGCGGCCGGCGCGGGGTGGTTCGGCGACAAAAGGGCCGAGCTGCTGGGGGGCGTCGTCTATACCATGACCACCAACCCGCCGCACACGACGACAACCCTCAACCTCGAAGACCTCTATCGGGGCGTCCTGCCCGCCGCCGGATGGTTCGTCGCGCGGGAGATCACCATCGAGCTCGGGAGCTGGCTCCCGATCCCCGATCTCATCGTCGCGCGCGGCCCGCGGAGCCTCTATCGGGACCGGTTCCCGACCCACTCCGACCTCGCCCTGATCGTCGAGGTCTCCGATACCACCTACGCCCGCGACCGCGGCCGGAAGTATCGCCGATACGCTCGCCAGCGAATCCCCGTCTACTGGATCGTCGACCTCGGCCGATCGGTCGTCGAGGTCCATTCCGACCCGGGCCCGAGCGGATACAGGCGCGGTGAGACCTTCACCGCCGCCGACTCCGTCCCGGTCGTCATCGACGGCCAGGAGGTCGCCCGATTCGCGGTCGCCGACATCCTACCCTGATCGGGCCCCCTCGCGACGCCCCCGCACCGTCACCATCCCCGCCGCCAGAATCACGATCGCAGCCATCCCGAGCGCCGCGCCAGAAACAAAAGCCGCGCGGGCAAATCCCGTCGGGCGATAGACGACCTCGACCCGGTGCGTCCCGGAGCCAGGGATCGGGATGCCGTGCAGGCCGCCGTCGACCTTCCAGACCGGTTGCCGCGCCCCCCCGTCGATCCGGTAGGTCCAGCCGGGGTAATACGTTCGATTGAGGATAAGAACACACGATCCGTCGTGCTTGACGACCGCGGTCCGGCCGTCGTACGAGGCAACCTTCGCCCGCTTCGCGAATGGGCCGGGAAGCTCGGGAACGCCGTCCGCGGCGAGGAAGCACGCCTCGTCGATCCGGTCGGCGACCGAGAGTTCCGAGTGCAGCTCACCCCAGTGAGCCGCCTGCCGGATCCGATTCGCGACTCGCGCCGGCGGGAAGGCGCCCGGATATCGGACCAGCCGCCAGGGCCCCCGGGCGTTCGGGATCGCGACCCGCGCCATCACCCGATCGAGGGCCGGGTCGTCGACCACCGCGATCTCCTCGGCCCCAGGGAAGTAATCCGGGAGACCCCAGATGCCCAGCGTCACGCCGAATCGGCGCTGCCATCGCGAGTCGACGTTCGTGTTCCGCGAGGGGGGCCGCATCGCCGGTTCGAGCAGGTAGTTCGGCGGCGGCGGAATGATCCCCAGCGAGGGATAAGCGGCCGTCAGCCCGGCGAGGACCGGGACGTCAAGCAGCCGGCCGGCGACCCGGCCCGGTGTCTCCTTCGCGGCCTCGGCCAGACGCAGAAGCGCGGGGCTCTCCACCGAAAGTCGGATCGGCCGGGCCCACTCCGAGGGTCCGACGTAGAACAGCCCAATCAGCTCGACCGCCGCGACCGTCACCGGCGCCCAGGCCCCCACCCGACCAAGCCGCCAGGCGACGATCGAGGCCAGCCCCAGCGCCCAGGCGACGGCCGACGCGCCCAATCGCGCGGGGATCGTTTCGGGGCCCATCGCCGCTTGATAGGAGGCGGTCGAGATCGTTGAGATCGACTGCGCCAGTGCCAGCCCTCCAAACGCGACCGCCGCGGCGATCGCTCCCCAGAACCGCCATCGCGAGGCCGATCGGCCCCGGTCGAGCCCCTGCGCCGCCAGCAGAATCAGGCCCAGACTGGTCAACAGCGTGTACCGTCCAGGTGCCCGGAACAGCCCCATTCCGGGAAGCTTCAGCAACAGCGCGTAGCCGTCGGGGAGCCAGCCGGGCATCGTCGCCAGGCCAAACGAAAGCGGAATCAGCAGCCGCCAGGGCGTCATCCGACGATCCCCGGGCACCGCCACCCACCCGACGAACGCCAGAATCAGCGGGACAATCCCCACATAGGCGCACGCCTCGCCGGGGGTCGTCTGGAGCGGGGCCCAGTAGTCGCCCATCCCCCTCGGCCGGCCCAGGTACACCGCGGGCATCGCCAGTTGGGCCCAGTGCCGGGGCGGCATTAAATAGTTGCTCAGGAACTGCGCGGGACGGTCGAAGCCGGAGACCTCCTTCATCTCCCAGGTCAGCCGCAACTGCACCATCGCGATCGCCGCGCCCCAGGCAATCGCCAGGATCAGCCCGAGAATTCGTAGCGGACGCGCCTTCTCCCCGCGCGGCCGGCCGATGGTCGCGCGCCAGCCTCCGGCCACGATCGTGAGTCCGGCGGTCCACATCTGGATCTGAAAATGTCCGAGAAGGACCTGTGTTCCCCAGGCGATCGCCAGTCCCGCGAGCCAGGCCAGGCGGCCGGTCGCGGCGAATCGGTCGGCCAGGAGCAGGCAGGCGGGCAGAAAGGGCATCGCGTGGTAGAACGGCTCGTGGACGGCGTGCGACGCCTGGAACCCGCAGAGCGCGAACGCCATCGCCGAAAATCCCGCGGCCGACGACCCAAAGCCGAGGACCCGCACATAAGCGTACGTCGTCGCAACAATCGCCACCGAATGCAGCCAGAGCGCCAGCCGATACGCCGCGCCCAGCTCCAAAAATCGGTACAAAAGCCAGTTCGGCGGGTAGAACGCCGCGGAGTGACTCTCGGCGACCAGCGGGACGCCCAGTCCCATCCGATCGCTCCAGAACGGCAGGTGCCCGTCGGCCAGCGCGCGGGCCAGTTCCGACTTGATCGGAAGGTACATCAGCTCGGGATCGCCGCCCACCGGCGCGATCCCGAAGAGCGCGGGCGCCATCACCGCCGCCACGACGCCGAGAGCCGTCAGCAACCACGGGTTGGCCGGCGTCCGGAAGAAAATCGGTTTCTTCGGGTTCATCGTCGTCCGTTGTCCGTCGCCAATGGTGGGTCATCCGTCGCCAGTTTAGGAGGTGGGGCGGGGCGATGTCCATCGATCGCTGAACCCCGCGACTTTTCGACGCGATCGGTGGAAAATCCTCCAGGGGGCGGCGTCATGAAAGAGGAGACGGCGGGTGTCTCCGAACGATTCCGGTCGATGGACGACTGGGAACTCTCGGAGTACACCCACGAATTCCCCGTGTGGCAACATCATTCTATTACGCGGGGAAAGAAGAAGCTCAAGGAGGACAGGCATTCCAGCCTGACCTCCTTTCTT
>DAHZZC010000126.1 GCA_027435495.1 Planctomycetales bacterium | reverse complement strand
GCACGACGGCGCGAACGACCGGGTCGGACGACATCGCCTTGAAGGTCGATTCGCTGGCGGCCGGAATCCCGAGTGCCGCGGCGGGGAGATAGGTCTTCCGGATCGTTGCCCAGGTGGTCCGGGGCCGCAACTCCTGGTCGCCGAGCGCCGAGAGTGCCCGGGCCCGGCCGGTCTCGCTCAGCACGAACCGCGGCGTGGACCCTCTGTTCTTGCCGGCCAGCCGAACGACCCAACCGGCCGATTCCGCCTCGGCCACCTGGCGATCAATCGCCATATCGGCCCCCGCCGGCACGATGGATGCGAGATCCTTTCGGACCTTCGACACCGGTTCTCCCTTCGCTCCGGCCGCGAGCAGGCGAATCAGGATCAGGTCGTCGGGCGTCATCGGAGAGGATCCTCGGGCCGTCGGTCGCGTGGGCGATACCCTCCATTTTGAACCATGGATGTCCGATTGTCCACGAGGCGACGCAAGCTACCGAGGCGAGTGCCAACTCAGAGCCCCGCACTCGCGAAGATCTCCATGGGCCCTCCCTGGGCACGCGGCCGTCCTGCGACTTATTATCTTGATTTGGTGATCTACCGCCTCATGGAGGCGGCAGAATTTCGAAGGGCGGCCCTTGGCGACGATACGCCCGAGTGGGGACTATCGTTCCTCGTCCCAATCTCGCCCGATCCACGGGTTTTTAGCGAAGCGGGTATCCGAGTCCAGGTTTCATGACGGGCCTACCAGGATATGGCGTATCGCATTACAATCACCCAGGTGGCCAAATCGCAACTCCTCGACCTTCCGGTCTGGGAGCAGCGGATCATCAGCGATGGAGTTGCTGCTCGCCTTCGAGATCAACCGGCATCTCCAAGCCGGGCCATCAAGCGGCTACGCCCCAATCCCCTGGCCGACTTCGAGCTTCGCCTGGGCGATCTTCGGATCCTGTACAAAGTGGGAGTGGAGGTCGAAGAAGTGCTGGTCGTTCTCATCGGGCGCAAGGTCGGAAATGCTCTGATCGTTGAAGGCGAGGAGTTCCATGGACACGAAAGTGATCCTGTTGAGTGACCTTCAGGACGACCTGGTGGGTGTTCTTCGCCGCTGTTACGATTTGGGGGAGTCTCTCGTCATCGAACTGCCCGATCGCGGGCTCATTTCCATCCGACCGGTGGACCCGGACGACGATCTGGTCAACGAGTTGATCGAGGAGAACCCGGCATTCCGGGCCCTCCTGGAGCGATCGCTTGCCGGCCCACGTGAGCCGTTCCCCCTGTCCGAGGGCTAGCCGCCCCTTGCTCCGATTCGGGGCCGTGGCCGAAGACGGCCGATGTTGTGTGGAGAATGGCCCGAGCGGTGGCCGCTAGGCGGGACGAAGCCAAAGGTTGAGAGTTGGGATAAGTGTGTTCGATTGTATTCTGTTTTGTGGCTTTCTCAGCGGAGTGTCATGCTGCACACCACGCGGGGAGTGTCTTCCTCGTCCCGCGCGTTCCGACTGGGTCGGCTCTGGATACGATGATCCTGGTAGATTCGGCCCAACTCCTCAAGGAGTGCATTCCCCGAGAGGCCGTTCCTCCGGATCAGGTTCAGCTCCCGCCTGACGGCGTTGGTGATGGAGCCGCGGAATGTTGTGTCGAGGAGCAGGATCCGAGCCCTTGATTCCTCGTCCGGGTTTTCCGAGAGGAGCGGCCTTAGCTCGTGGAGGACATACCGTTGGCTGACAGCCAGCGATTTGGTTTGCTCACGTTCCACGGCCCTGTTCTGCACCTCATCTTCGAACAACTGCTTGGCAGTAACAACGTTGCGGCCGTGTTTGGGAGCCAGGTCGATCGGCGTCAAGTCGGGGCCGCATTTGATTCGGCCTAAGATACGAGGCAGGTCGCTGGTAACCACTCCGTCCCGCTTGTCGAGCAGATAGGCTTTGTGATATCGGCCTGCCCGGCAGAGAACATAGGTGCCTTCCTCCTCCTCGGGCTTCCCCGAGCGGATGCCGTCGGCCAGGCCGACGATCCGGTCGAACTCGGCGGGATCCTCTCGCCTGAGCATCCGGAGCATCTCTTCGGCCTCGCCGAGGTCGACGAGGTCGCCCGGTTCCTCTTGGTCCAAGAGGGATTCGGTCGCCTCCCCGGGTTCGTAGATCGCATACATCGCCGACTCGTTTAGTCGTTCCGAGGCGTCCAGGATCGCGGCGTCCTCGCCTATGGTGTCATGGATCTCCTGGATGCGTTGCTGGAGCCGTTGCCGCAGGCCCAGGTTCCTCTCCAGGCCCGTCTCGGGCAGGAAGTTGAAGCCCCGGATGATCTCGAACTCGGTCCCGATGCGATCGATGCGGCCGAACCGCTGGATCAGCCTCACGGGGTTCCAGTGCAGGTCGTAGTTGATGATCGTGTCACAATCCTGGAGGTTCATGCCCTCGGATAGAACGTCGGTCGCGATCAGCGTCCTGATCTCGGGCCCGCTGCCCTTCCGATTCAGCGTCGGGTTCGATCGCGGGGCGAAGCGGCCGACGATCCCTGAGTAGTCCGAGACGCCGCTGTGCACGACGGCCACGAGAGGGTCGTTCCCGCCTGGATCGAGGCCCTTGTAGAGATACTCGGCGGTGTCCGTGTACTGGGTGAAAATCAGCACTTTGCGTCCGCCGGGCGTCGGACCGCCGATCATCTCATTTAGGACGGACAGCTTGGCGTCCTGATCCGGAGTGATTGGGGCGACCATCTCGAGTATCCGATGCAACATGCCCAGGTCATGCTCCAGGTCGCGGATCAGATAGTCCTGGAGGAAGTCCTCGCTGTCGTAGGCCGTCGTAGCCGCACGACCTCCCTGGTCAAGGAGGGCGTCGTCCCCGTCTCCGAGGTCGGGGGCGATGAGGTCGGCCTCCTCCCCGGTCGGAATCCGCCCCGACTCGACGGCCGACTTGAACGCGAGATGAGAGGTGATTAGCCGGCGAACCGTCTCACGGAAGGCATGGACGCTTGACTCGAACCGCTTGAATAGGAGAATCCGGATCAGCCCGTGTAGGCTAGCGGTCGCACTTCTCAGACGGGCATAGCGTGGGTCGTCCACCTTATCACGCCTCAAGTAGCGACCGATCGCGTACCGGGCGAAGGTCAGGCCGTCGGGTGGCTCGTCCTGGAGCCTGCGATGGCCGGGGTTGCCGATGCCCCGGCGGAGGTCCTGATAGATGCCGGCGTAGGTGTCCTCGATGCTGTACTGGATCGTGCCAAGCTCGCGGCGGGGGAAGAACTGCTTGCGGCCGGCGATCCGGACGTAGCAACGACGCTTGCCGGACCGATACTCGGCGTAAAGCGAGGGGTCGATCGGCTGGTCCGTCTCGGCATCGTAACCGTACCATTTGACGATGTGGTTCCTGGTGCGGCGGATGAGGACGTGCGAGAGCAGCTCGGGGAGGCTCCGATCCCCCCGCTCGACCGAGCGGAAATACTCCCTGAGGTCAGGCGGGTCGATCGGCAGGTCGGTCTGGTCCTCTTGGTGGAAGAGCTTGATCTGATTGTAGATGTCCCATCCACTCTTGTTCCGCGGGGTTGCCGTCAAAAAGCAGCATCGTTTCCCGGCGGCGAGGAACTGCTGCAAGAGCCGGTACCGTTGGGTCTCGGTGTTCCGGAAATTGTGGCTCTCGTCGATGAGGACAAAGTCGCGGAATCGGTAGCGGTCGTCGTCGAGGAGGATATTCGACGCCCCATCGCCCTCCCTTCTTAGTTCAAGTTTCGCAAAAGAGAGATCGTACCGCGAGCGGCCCGGCGGGTGAAATCTGTCCCACCGGGTCGGTCGTGAAGTTAGGGATCACCCGGGAATCCTCGGCCGAACGGTCGCTCATCCCGTCCGGCTGAGAA
>DAHZZC010000125.1 GCA_027435495.1 Planctomycetales bacterium | reverse complement strand
CTCTGTGTCTCGGTGTCTCTGTGGTTCATTGTAATTTTGATTCAAGCCCATGAATGCTGGATGGTTCCTCACCTATCATGAGATCCCGGAGTTGCTCGTCGGCTGGCTCTCGGGGCTGGGCGTCCGCGATGCCGAGCGGGGCGCCCGCGATCTGATCGACCTGACCCGGCGCGCCGGCCCGGCCTGCCTCGACCGGGTCGCCCGGATCGCCGCTCAACTCAACGCCGTCCTCCCGGGCTGCCCCGATCCGGGGATGGCGCTGACGAACCTGGAGCGATTCCTCGGCGCCATCCCCGAGCTCGACGCAACGCTCGACCAGCTTGCCAGTGACCCGAGAACGACCGAGATCCTCCTCCAGGTCTTCAGCACCAGCCAGTACTTCAGCGAGGTCCTGATCCGCGACCCCGGCCTTTTCGGCTGGCTTCGCGCTGGGGTGGGACCTCGCGACCGCGATGAGCTGGTCGAGGAGCTCTGGGCGGCGGTCTCGGCCGCCGCGACCGAGGAGGCTCAGAAACTGGCAATCCGGCGGTTCCGGCACCGCGAGAGCCTCCGGATCGGCTACGACGACATCGTCCGCGGCCTTCCGCTGGAGGTTGTCACGCGTGACCTCTCGCACCTGGCCGACGCCTGTGTCGAGGCCGCCGTCCGCCGGGCCCGCCGCCATACCGAGGAGCGATACGGGGTCCCCAGAACGCCCCGCGGCCTCCCCGCCCGGTTCGTCGTCCTCGGCCTGGGCAAGCTCGGCGGCGAGGAACTGAACTTTAGCTCCGACATCGACCTGATCTTCCTCTACGACGATGAGGGACGCACCGACGGACCGAAGGTTGTTTCCAATGCCGAGTTCTTCGCCCGGATGGGGAGCGAGGTCGTCCGCCTGCTGGCCGAGCATACCGCGATGGGAATGGCCTACCGCGTGGACCTCCGGCTCCGCCCCGATGGCGAGCAGGGCGCCATCGCCCGATCCTTCAGCGCCACGCTCGGCTACTACGTCACCCGCGGCCGAACCTGGGAGCGTCAGGCCCTCATCAAGGTCCGGCCGGTCGCCGGAGACCTCGATCTCGGCCAGGGCTTCGTCCAGGCGATCACGCCGTTCGTCTACCGACGCTATCTCGCCGCCTCGGAGATCGCCGAGATCAAGACCCTCAAGCGACGGATCGAACAGCGCACCGTCTCCGCCGGAACGGCCGAGGTCGAGGTCAAGACCGGCCGCGGCGGCATCCGCGACGTCGAGTTCGTCGTCCAGTTCCTGCAACTCCTCCACGGCGGACAGTATCCGGCCGTTCGCGGCGGCAACACCCTCCACGCGATGGCCGAGCTGGAACGCGTCGGCTGCCTGACCGCCGATGAACGGTTCCTCATGGACGAGACCTACCGCTTCCTCCGCCGGGTCGAGCACCGTTTGCAGATCGTCTTCGACCGCCAGACCCATGAGATGCCCCGTGAGATCGAGGCCCTGCGCACGCTCGCCCTCCGGATGGGCTATGCCCCGGCGAGCGTCTGGGAAGCCCGCAACGGCCCCGCCCTCCGGTTCCTGGCCGACTATCGGAGCAAGACCGAGCTCAACCGACGAATCCTCGACCACCTCCTGCACGACGCCTTCCGCGCTGACGACGGCAAGGCCGTCGACCCCATCGTCGATCTGGTCCTCGACCCCGATCCCGACCCCAGCCAGGTCCAGTCCGTGATGGCGGCCTACCCGTTCCGCGACCGAGCGACCGCGCATCAGAACCTGCTCGCCCTCGCCCGCGAGGACTATCCGTTCCTCTCGCAGGCCCGATGCCGCCACTTCCTCGCCGCGATCGCACCACGCCTGCTCGAAGCTGTCGGCCGAACCCCCGACCCCGACATGACCCTCACCAACCTCGAGAAGGTCTCTGCCTCACTCGGTGCCAAGGCCGTCCTCTGGGAGCTCTTCAACTTCAACCCGCCCAGCCTCCGGCTCTATGTCGAACTGTGCGCCACCAGCCAGTTCCTCTCCGAAATCCTGATCAACAACCCTGGGATGATCGACGACCTGATCGACTCGCTGGTCGTCGATCGGCCGTCGTCCGAGTCGGCCATCAAGGCCGAGCTCGCCGGGCTCTGCGCCGGCGCTGAGGACCTCGCTCCCATCCTCTGGAGCTTCCGCAACAAGGAGTGGGTCCGGATCGGCACCCGCGACATCCTCGGTCGAGAGCCGGTCCAGGTCGTTACCCGAGAGCTGGCCGACGTCGCCGAGGCGATCATCAGCCAGGTCGCACGCGACCAGTGGCGACGACGGGCCGACCGGTTCGGCACCCCCCGGATCGGCGACGAGGGCCGCCGCGACCGTTGGGCGATTGTCGGACTCGGCAAGTTCGGGGGCCGCGAGCTCAACTACCACAGCGACCTCGACCTGGTCTTCCTCCACGAAGCCGACGGCCGGACCGAAGGCGGCGCCTCCTCGATCTCGAACGATCAGTTCGTGACCGAGGTCGTCCAGCGCATCCTGAAGGCCCTGGGCGGCAACGCGACCGGCGTCCTGTACGCGGTCGACGCCCGGCTCCGCCCCCACGGCGCTTCCGGCCCGCTGGTGATGACGCTCGATGCGTTTCGAGACTACCTCAACCGATCCACCCCGACCTGGGAGCGCATGGCGATGACCCGCGCCCGGGTCGTCTTCGCCACCGGCGGATTCGGCCCGGCGATCATGGAAGCGATCCGATCGGCCCTGACCCGCCCCGTCGATCCGAAGGCCCTGGCTGCCGAGGTCCTTTCGATGCGACGTCGACTTGAGGCCTCGCGCCCCCCGCGCCACCTCACCCGAGGCATCGGGGGCGTCGCCGATATCGAGTTCCTCGTTCAGTACCTGCTCCTCGTGCACGCCCCCGAGCGGCCCGACCTGCTCCGCGCCAACCTCTGGGACGCTCTCGAAGCCCTCCGACGCCGGGGCCTCCTTGACCCGGCCACCCACACCGACCTTCGCGACGCCTACAACTTCCTCCGAGCCGTCGAGGGCCGGCTCCGCCTGATCCAGAACCGAGGCGGCGGCGAGCTCCCGCAGACTCCGGTCGAGCTGGAACGGCTCGCCCGGCGACTTCACGAGGACCCCGCCGAACACGACGGACCCGTCGCCTCGTTCCTCGCCCGGCTGGAGCAAATCACCCAACGCACCCGCGCCCACTTCGACCGGATCGTCACCGCCCAGGCGCCCAACGACCCAGGCGCCGCGATCCCGGCCGCATCCGCCGGACCCTGAACGCAACACTCGACGGGATCCCCCCTCAGATCGAGCCCAGCAGGTCGCTGACCGCCGTCGTCTCGTGCTGGATCTCGGCGACGTTGGCGGCTATCCGCTCGCGAGCAACCTCGTCGAGATAGTTGTTCGGCTCGATCTTCCACTCGCGGCCGTCGGCCGTGCTGAGCGGGAAGCTGAAGACCAGCCCGCGCGGGACATCGTAGCTCCCGTCCGAGACAACCCCGGCGCAGAACCATCGGCCGTACGGCGTCGGCGTGACGATCGACCGGACCGTCCCGAGAATCGCCTGGGCAATCGATCCGGCCGGCAGGGCCCCGCGAAGCCGGTAGATCTCGTCGTTCCGGCCGGCGATCATCGGGCCCAGCGTCTGGGCGACCCATTCTGAATCGTTGATCGCTTCCAGCGCCGGCCGCTCGCCGATCAGGGCCGAGCGAAGGTCGATGAGCGCCGATTCGCTGTTGTTCCCCCAGACCGTCAGCCGGCGAACCTCCGAGACGGGCACGCCCATCCGCTCGGCGATCACACCCATGGCCCGCATCCGGGTCACCTGGCTCAGCGCGAACCAGTGCGATTCCGGAACCCCGGGAGCCGTCGACCGGGCGACCATGCAGTTCGCGTTGCTCGGGCTGGTGACGACCAGCACCCGGGCCGTCGGCGCAACCTGATTGATCGCCCGACCGTGCTGGATCATGATCGGGGCGTTGAGTCGAAGCAGTTCGAGCCGATCGCGATGTTCGGGGCTGAACGGCTTGCCACCGAGCAAGAGGACCCAGTCGGCGCCCTCGAACGCCTCCATCGGGTCGGTGGTGCTCTTCACCTCGTTCAGCAAAAGCTGGGCGCAGTCCCTTAACTCCAGTTCCAGGGCGCGAAGTGGCTGGGCCGCCTCGGGAATGTCGAGGAGCCGGAGCGAGACCGGCTGGTGGGGACCAAACATCCCGCCGCCAGCGATCCGGAAGGCCAGCGAGTACGCGATCCGCCCGGCCGCACCCGAGACGGCAACACGGATAGGGGGCTGTTGTATATCCATCGAAACCTCTTCGGTTCGGTTCTCAAGGGCCGGTGGCGACGACATCTGTGCCCCGTAGATCCCCCTCGATGGGCCACCCTTCCTAGCAAATCAGATGCCGATCCATCCAGAAAGGGTTTACATATCGAGATTGCATCGACCGGAGACCGTGGTTGTCGGGGTGTGGGCGTCCCGGGTCTAATGGGGACGGCTCTGGGCGTGCCGGACGGCCTGGGGACCGTGGCGGCGGCCGGGCCGGCGGGCGGATACTTCTCGGGTCGGGGGGTCGATGGGAGACGTCGCAATTGTGGGAGCCGGCGGCATGGGCACCGCGCTCGCCCTGTTTTTCGCCCG